>CAXABH010000021.1:0-11983 GCA_963966925.1 uncultured Rhodobacterales bacterium | reverse complement strand
GACTCACCCCGATGTGACTGAAGCATCCGTTGTCGGGCGCCCACACGCAGAGTGGGGCGAGGAGGTGGTGGCCTTTGTCGTTGGGGATGTGTCTAGGGATGCGTTAGATCAACTGTGCCTGTCTCAGATTGCGCGATTTAAACGGCCTAAGGATTATGTTTTTCTGGATCATTTGCCGAAAAATAACTACGGCAAGGTGCTGAAAACGGTACTGCGGGAAACATTCAAATAAAAAAGGGCCGGCTAATCAACCGGCCCCGTTTTTAACCATACTAAGTTGACTTAGTCTTTGCGGTTCATACGGTTTTCGATCAGATCATCAACAACCGCAGGTTCAGCCAAAGTGGACGTATCACCCAATGCGCCAAAATCATCTTCGGCAATTTTGCGCAGGATACGGCGCATGATTTTACCAGAACGCGTTTTTGGCAGGCCAGGGGCCCATTGAATCAGATCTGGTGACGCGATTGGACCGATTTCCTTGCGCACCCAATTGCGCAGCTCTAGGCGCAACTCATCGCTTGGCTCTTCGCCTGACATCAATGTGACATAACAATAGATGCCTTGGCCCTTGATGTCGTGTGGATAGCCAACAACCGCGGCTTCGGACACTTTTTCATGGGCGACAAGCGCACTTTCAACTTCTGCAGTTCCCATACGGTGACCAGATACATTGATTACGTCATCCACACGACCTGTGATCCAGTAATATCCATCTGCGTCACGACGGCATCCATCGCCCGAGAAATAGTAACCTTTGTAATCTGCAAAGTAAG
The DNA here is from genome assembly GCA_963966925.1 of uncultured Rhodobacterales bacterium. Classification (GTDB taxonomy): domain Bacteria; phylum Pseudomonadota; class Alphaproteobacteria; order Rhodobacterales; family Rhodobacteraceae; genus HIMB11. The sequence goes on along the minus strand of CAXABH010000021.1, from coordinate 11,207 downwards.
TTTTGATAAAGCGTTCATGATCGCCGTAAACCGTACGCATTTGGCCAGGCCAGCTGTCTTTTAAACACAACACGCCTTCGGCTGCCGTTTCGGTGATTTCTGCGCCAGACTGTGGATCAAGCAGAACAGGTTGCACCCCAAAGAAAGGCGTCGTTGCCGATCCTGGTTTTGTTGCCGTGGCCCCTGGAAGTGGGGTCAAAAGATGGCCACCTGTTTCAGTTTGCCACCATGTGTCAACGATTGGACAGTTTCCTTTGCCAACAACGTCATTGTACCAATTCCAGGCCTCTGGGTTAATGGGTTCGCCAACTGTTCCCAAAACTTTTAAGGATGATAAATCACACTTTTCTACGAATTCTTTGCCCTGGCCCATTAATGCGCGGATCGCGGTTGGAGCAGTGTAAAATTGGTTTACGCTGTGTTTTTCGCACACTTGCCAGAAACGTGATGCGTCTGGGTATGTTGGGACGCCTTCAAACATCAGTGTTGTTGCGCCATTTGCAAGTGGACCGTAAACGATATAGCTGTGACCCGTGACCCAGCCCACATCGGCAGTACACCAATAAATGTCACCTTCGTGATAATCAAACACGTAGTCATGTGTCATTGACGCCCAAACAAGGTATCCACCTGTTGTGTGAACAACACCTTTGGGGGCACCTGTGGAACCGGATGTGTACAGGATAAACAGCGGATCTTCTGCATTCATGGCTTCTGGTGCGCATTCGGCTGCGGCTTCTGCCATTGCTGCAGTGTATGAATGGTCACGACCATCCTTCATCGCTACATCGCCTGATGTGCGTTCCACCACCAGCGTTTGAACGTCGCCGCAAATGTCCAATGCTTTGTCAACATTTGCCTTAAGCGGAGTGTTGCGCCCACCACGGGGGGCTTCGTCTGCTGTGACAATTAGGGATGCTTTACACCCATCGACGCGCGCCGCCAAAGCTTCTGGAGAGAAACCAGCGAAAACGATTGAATGGATTGCGCCGATGCGCGCGCAGGCCAGCATTGCATAGGCGGCCTCTGGGATCATCGGGAGATACAGAACAACACGATCGCCTTTGCCAACGCCCATATTTTTGTAGACGTTTGCAAGTTTTGAAACCTGTGCATGTAATTCATTATATGTAATGTGCTTTGACTCTTCTGGGTTGTCGCCTTCCCAAATGATTGCAGTCTGATCGCCGCGTGTTGCCAGATGGCGGTCAATACAGTTGGCAGCAACGTTTAGTTCGCCGTCTTCAAACCACTTGATCGAAACATCTGGATAAGAGTAGTTAACATTTTTGATTTTTGAAAATGGCGTCATCCAATCAACGCGTTTGCCATGTTCTGCCCAAAATGCCTCTGGGTCACTGACAGATGCGGCGTACATCGCGTCGTATTTGTCTTTGTTGATATGTGCATTTGCAATGAAATCAGCACTTGGTGGGTACATTTTACCTGACATGAGTTCCCCCTAAAGGTCGTGAGTGTATCTGTATATGGACGCTGCCCCAAGATTGGTCAATCCAACCTTGGGGCAGGCGCCTAGATCGCCAAATATTCAGCACGAAGTTCAGAATTGTCCAACACTTCTTTGGCCGCACCGTCAAAAACGACAGAGCCTGTGTCCATGATCACAGATCGATCTGCCAATTCCAGTGCGCGAACAGCGTTTTGTTCAACGATGATAGTTGTAATGCCCTGTTCTTTGATCGTTTGAAGTGTCTTTTCGATTTCATCAACGATAACAGGCGCTAACCCTTCGTAAGGTTCGTCCAAAAGCAGAACCTTGATGTCACGGGCCAAAGCACGTGCGATGGACAACATTTGTTGCTCTCCGCCAGACAATGTAATGCCCTCTTGTTTGCGGCGTTCGCCCAATCGTGGGAACAGTTCATAGATGCGATCAATGCCCCAGCCGATGGGTTCAACGATTTGCGCCAACTGAAGGTTTTCTTCGACGGTTAGCCCGGGAATGATTCGACGATCTTCTGGAACAAGGGCGATACCATTCACGGCAGCTTCGTGACTGGACATTGTGTGCAGGTGTTTATGATCAAGCCAAATTTCACCTTTGACCAATGCGGGGTCATCCAAACGCGCAATTGTGCGTAGTGTAGATGTCTTGCCTGCGCCGTTGCGCCCCAAGAGCGCAAGAATTTCACCTTCGTGAACGTTAAAGCTGACGCCTTGAACGATATAGCTCTCTCCGTAGTAGGCGTGAATGTCGTGCACAGACAGATACGCGGGTGCATGTGAGTCCATTGCTAGGTTTCCACTCATTTCTCTGTCTCCTTACGCCGATTCGCCAAGATAGGCTTCTTTCACCTTGGGATGGCCTTTGATCTTTTCTGGCACATCTTCGACCAAAGGTGTCCCTTGGGCCAAAACGGTGATGCGATCTGCCAAAGAGAACACAACATGCATGTCGTGTTCGATGATTGCGATTGTGATGTCGCGCTCTTCTTTGATTTCTTTCAACAGATCAATTGTGTTGTTTGTATCGGCGCGCGCCATACCGGCTGTTGGTTCATCCAGTAGCAACAAACGCGGTTGTTGGCTAAGGCACATACCGATTTCCAAACGACGTTTGTCACCACGCGACATTGATGCTGCGGTCATGTGCCGTTTGTCTGCCATGTTCATTTCTTCAAGCATTTGTTCCGCTTGCTCGACTACGTCTTTGTGCGACATAAAATCTGAAATGGCATCTAATGCGAATGCGCCGTCACGCTTGGCGAAAATAGGGATCATCATGTTTTCAAAAACACTTAGATCGCCAAAAATTTCAGGTGTTTGGAACACGCGTGAAATACCAAGTTGGTTGATTTCATAAGGCGTGCGTCCCAAAACCGATTGTCCGTCAAACATAACGCTGCCTGTATCGGGGATCAATTTGCCGATTAAGCAGTTCAACAATGTTGATTTACCTGCGCCGTTTGGACCGATGATTGCGTGGCAGGTGTTTTCCTCGACGGTTAGGTTTACATCCCCAAGCGCCTGAAGACCACCAAAGCGTTTGCCCACATCTTTAATATCAAGAATACCCATTGTTCATGTACTCCTTATTCTGCAGGCTTATGCTCAGCAGCATCATTTTTGTTTTTTGAGAGCGCGCGCGAGATACGCTGTCCCAACTCAACCAATCCACCAGGCAAAAAGATGATGACGCCCATGAACATTAACCCCAATGTCAGGTGCCACCCTTTACCGATGAACGGGTAGATGATTGTTACAACGAAATCCTCAAGTCCGTCGGGCAGGAATGCGAACCATTCATGCAGAAGGTTGCTGTTGATCTTTGAAAAAATATTTTCGAAATACTTAATCAAACCTGCGCCTAAAACTGGGCCAATCAATGTGCCAACACCACCAAGGATCGTCATCAAGACAACTTCGCCAGATGCTGTCCACTGCATGCGCTCAGCGCCCGCAAGTGGGTCCATCGCAACCATCAAACCACCTGCAAGGCCTGCATACATGCCAGAGATAACAAAACATGCAAGCATATAGGGACGTGTGTTCAAACCTGTATAGTTCAAACGCTGTTGGTTCGATTTGATCGCGCGCAACATTATTCCAAATGGCGAACGGAAAATCCGGATTGCGACATAGAAGGAAATCAACATTACGATACCGGCAACGTAGTATCCCGCGTTAAAGGTCCACAACCATCCAGCAAAATTGATTTGAACACTATCGCTCATTTGTAGACCAAAGAAGTTTGGCGCCGGAATGTTGCCAGTGTCGTTTGCACCATCAAGAATGCGTGGATCACTAAGCGCTGTTTGCAAACCCGTTTCACCACCTGTGATTGGTGTCAAAACCGACGCGGCCAATGCAAATGACATCTGCGCAAAGGCAAGTGTCAAAATCGAGAAGTAAATCCCAGAACGGCGCAATGAAATGTAGCCAATCAAGATCGCGAACAATCCTGCAACGATGGTTGAAACCAAAATTGCGGGGATAACGTTGACTGTCAGAAGTTTTAGCATCCATACGCCAGCATATGAACCTGCGCCCAAAAATGCTGCGTGACCAAAGGATAGGTATCCGGTCAAACCAAACAGGATGTTAAATCCGATTGCGAAAATTCCAAAAATCACGAAACGCTGCATCAAATCAGGGTAACCTGCATTGAACTGCGCCAGCGCGCTATTTTCTGGGAACGGGTTAAGCAAAACTGGCGCAAAAGCAACCAACACTGCGACAGCGATCAAAAGTGATGTGTCTTTTTTAGTAAGTCCAAGCATGATTAGTCCTCCATCACGCCTTTACGGCCCATCAATCCACGTGGACGGGTCAATAGAATAATGATCGCCGCCAGATAGATGACGACTTGGTTGATGCCTGGCAAAAACTCAATCACTTGGCGCATGGATGCAAAGCTTTCAAGGATGCCTAGAACGAGACCAGCCAGAACCGCTCCGGGGAGCGAACCCATACCGCCAACAACAACCACAACGAAAGAGATCACAAGGAAATCCATGCCCATATGATAGTTTGGTGGGTTGATCGGGGTATACATGACCCCCGCCAGGCCAGCGACCGCAGCCGCGATACCGAACATAATCGTAAAGCGGCGGTCAATGTTGATGCCCAGAAGTCCAACGGTTTCCCGATCTGCCATACCTGCGCGAACGACCATACCAAATGTTGTGAACTGCAAGAATGCAAAAACTGCACCGATCAGAACCATCGCAAAGCAGAAGTAAACAATTCGCCAATAGGGGTAGATGATTGTACCAGGATCCATTCCGATCACTGCACCGAAGTCAAATGAACCGATAAACGCCTCAGGCGCAGGAGTAGGGATCTGGTTCGCACCATAGTAATATTTCACGATTTCCTGCAAAACAATCGCAAGGCCGAATGTCACAAGGATCTGGTCGGCGTGTGGACGTTTGTAGAAATGCTTGATCAAACCACGTTCCATGATCACACCGATTGCGATCATGACAGGGATCGCAAACAAGATGGAGAGTGGAACTGACCAATCAATGATCGCTTGACCTGTGGCTTCGCCAAACCAGTCATTCACATATGGTACCTCTACCTTAAGAGGGTTCCCAAGAAAGTCTTTCTTGGTTTCATCAATGATAGTGTGAGAGGTTGATAAGATACGGCTGAGTGTTACTGCGCAGAATGCGCCAAGCATAAAGAGCGCACCATGCGCAAAGTTAACAACACCGAGTGTGCCGAAAATCAGTGTCAGACCAAGAGCGATCAGTGCATAGGCACTGCCCTTGTCTAACCCGTTTAGGATTTGAAGAATGATTTGGTCCATTTGGCCCCCTAGACCCCATCAAAAGGTCGAGATGTACAAAAGCTATTAAGCTGCGTCGATTTAGTTGTGAATGAGAGAGTTGGCCCTGCAAAAGTTGCAGGGCCTAGGTGTATTATGCACCTGGGTTACATGAACCCAATTCGCCACCAAAGATCGCTGGATCGTAAACCAACGCTTCACGTGGTGTGATGTCGACGATTTCAAGAAGGTCGAATTGTGAATCTGGGTTTTCTTTACCCTTCACAACCAACGCGTCTTTGAAACACTGGTGGTCAGAACCACGGTATAGTGTTGGGCCTGAACCCAATCCGTCGAATTCAAAGTCCTCTAGTGCTTCTGCAACGCCACATGGGTTGAATGTGCCCGCACGCTGACATGCGTCAGCATATAGAAGTGTCTGACAGTAAACAGTGTGAGCCGCCTGTGATGGAGGGAAGCCGTACTTTGCGCCAAATGACTGAACGAATGCGTTCGTACCTGAGTAACGTGCGCCAGCAACGTTCTCTAGTGACCAGTGCCATCCAGTTGTCCCGTAGATGCCTGCAACGTTTTTACCAGCACCCTGTGCCATCAAACGTGAGTATAGTGGAACAACGATTTGGAACTGCTTGCCGTTTGCTTCTGATGCGCGCAGACCGAACTGAACCGCAGATGTCAAAGAGTTCACCATGTTTCCGCCGTAGTGGTTTAGAACCAAAACGTCAGCACCTGAACTTAGAACAGGTGCAACAAATGATGAGAAGTCTGTTGTCGCAAGTGGTGTTTTTACCGCTGCAACTGTTTCCCAGCCCATTGCTTCTGTTGATGTACGAACGGCTTCTTCTGTGGTGTAACCCCAGTTGTAGTCCGCTGTTAGGTGGTACGCTTTACGGTCAGTGCCGTATTCGTTCGCCAAGATCGGAGCAAGTGCTGCACCCGTCATGTAAGAGTTAAAGAAGTGACGGAAACCGTTTGCCTTCTTATCTTTACCTGTTGTGTCGTTTGAGTGTGTCAAACCAGCCATAAAGATAATGCCAGCTTCTTGACATAGTGCCTGAACCGCAACAGCAACGCCTGATGATGAACCACCAGTAATCATTACAGCGCCGTCTTTTTCGATCATAGAACGTGCAGATGCGCGTGCTGCGTCTGGTTTCGTTTGAGTGTCACCTGTGACGTACTCAACTTTTTTACCTAGGATGCCGTTACCTGTTAGCGCTTTTGAGCTAAAGGTATTCATCATGCCGCCGTCGCCTTCGCCGTTTAGATGCTCAACAGCAAGCATGTATGCGCGTAGTTCGTCGGCGCCTTCGTCCGCGTAGGGACCAGTTTGTGGTACGTTGAAACCTAGTGTTACAGAAGAACCTGTTGGCTCGTTCATGTAAGCTGCGGCTGAAGAGGCAGTGAAGATTGTAGGTAGAGCAACGCCCGCACCTGCAACAGCACCAGATTTCAACACGCCGCGACGCGTTAGAGTTGTTTTGGACATAAAATCCTCCCGTTAAAGTAACTCGGATCAGCTCCTCCTGCTGACCGCGAAGCACACTTGTGCTGTCATAGTTGTCGCGAATGAATGAAAATTTCGCAATAAGCCCATCAACCAAAAGAAAATTTTTGTAAACAAATGAACAGTATTCTTGCGTATATTGTAAAATAATTTACACTGCACCGCAGAAAGTGTCTGTAAACTATGGATAAAATTGATGAGCAGTAGTGATTTGATCGGCTCGCGCATTCGGGAAAAACGAATTCAGTTGCGAATGCGTCAATCTAAGCTTGCGCAAACAGTAGGAATCTCACCGTCTTACCTAAATTTGATCGAGCATAATCGCAGAAGAATCGGCGGTAAATTGCTGTCAGATTTGGCAGACACGCTGATGATTGATATTGATTTATTAGCTGAGGATGGGAAATCTTCGAAAGTGGCGCGCCTGGAGGAAACCGCGCAATATCATAAGGTTGATGCGCATTCTGAATCAGCGCGCGAATTGGCGACGCGTTTCCCCCAGTGGAGCAGTTTTTTAATCGATTTAGATCGTAATGTGCGCAGTTTAGAGGCGACAATTGATGCGTTGAGTGATCGACTTTCCCATGATCCACAACTTGCGACATCCTTGCATGAAGTGATCACAACTGTAACCGCCATTCGCGCAACTTCGTCTATTTTAACAGACACCAGTGACATTGATCCGATGTGGCAAATGCGGTTTCAACGCAACATTAGCGAAGATAGCCTGCGCCTAGCAGAAGAAGCGCAGGCGTTAGTTGATTATCTGGATACCGACGACAAAGATGCACGTACCGGAACGCCACACGAAGAAGTAGAAGCATTCCTGCGGGACAATGATTATCATTTTCAAATGATCGAAACAGAAGGTGCCGATGTCGAAGATGTTTTGAATGCGTCGGCTATACGTTCAACGTCCGCTCGGGCGATGGCACGTAATGCATTGCTCACCTATCAACAGGATGCCGTTCGACTTCCGTTGTCTGAACTTGTGAATGATCTCCCAATAAAAACGGGTCTCTCTCAGCTGGTTCAAAAATATGACTGTGCAATTCCACAATTGATGCGTCGTCTGGCCTGCTTGCCGCTTGCTGTGGTCGGACGCGATTTTGGCATGGTAAGTATGGATGTGTCCGGTAGCATATTATTTCGAAAGCAAATCGATGGGTTTCACATGCCACGTTTTGGGTCTGCATGTACCTATTGGCCAATCTTTCAAGCCCTGCAAATGCCCATGCGCCTATTAGAGGATGTTGTTATTCATACAGGACGAGAAGGTGGGACGTTTCACACATATAGCTATTGTGAGGCCATTCAGGACAGTGTCCAGCATCCACCACGTTTGGTGGCACATATGTTGTTTTATCCGCATCAAGCAGAGACATCGCGCGCAACCCGTGTGGGTGCCACGTGTCGTGTCTGTGCAATTGCCACTTGTCCCAGCCGCCGTGAACCGTCAATCTTAGGGGAAGATCTTTGACATCTAATCAAATTGAGGGTTTATTCAAAGCCAGATCGGCACAGACCGAAACGGGAGGGGTAAGATGGGCAAGACCGTCTTGCTAATAGAAGACGAAGTAAACATTATCGAAGCGCTTAGCTTTATCCTATCCCGCGACGGGTGGGATGTTGTCACGCATTCTAATGGACATGATGCAAACGAAGTGATCACGCGCCGCGCGCCCGATTTGGTGGTACTTGATGTTATGTTGCCTGGCAAAAGTGGCTTTGATATCTTGCGCGATCTTCGGCGTGATCCACGTCATCAAAATCGCCCTGTTCTGATGTTGACCGCCCGCGGTCAAAGCAAAGATCGTGAAATGGCAGAACACTTGGGCGTTTCAAAATTTATGACCAAACCGTTTTCGAATATAGAAGTGCGGGACGCGGTGAATGAGTTGTTGAGCGGATGAAACAAGTTTCAGAACAAAAGTTGTTTGTCGAACCGCGCAATTATCGCGCCAGACGTATGGTTGACGGGCTGCGGATTTTGCCAATCGTGGGTATTTTTCTGATCGCCATGCCGCTGTTTTGGGGGGGATCTGAAACACCTATAAAATCATCCAATGTTATGTTGTTTGTCTTTGGAGTTTGGGCGATTTTGATCCTTACAAATTGCATCATGACGCGCCGCATTGGGAAAGAACGTGATTGGCTTGACCCCATAAATTCAGAAACGTCGGTGGACTAAATGCTGAACGTGTTGCTTGGCGTGTGTTTGGCCTATGTGATCGCGCTGTTTGCAGTTGCATTTTGGGCGGAACGAGCGTCAATGCAGGGGCGTGCGACTTGGCTGCGCTCTCCCATGATCTATACGCTTTCCTTGTCCATCTATTGCACTGGTTGGACGTTTTATGGCGCGGTTGGATACGCGGCCCGGTCTGGGTTGGAATTCGTCACAATTTATCTTGGACCCAGCCTTGTTTTGCTGGGCTGGTGGTGGATTTTACGAAAATTGGTGCGCATTGGTCGCGCGCAGCGCGTCACATCGATAGCTGACCTAATTTCCTCACGGTTTGGTAAATCAAATAGTTTGGGCGTGTTTGTGACGATTTTGGCAATCGTTGGGACAACGCCATACATTGCGTTGCAGTTGCAGTCTGTGACGCTGTCACTTGGGGCGTTTGCGAATTCTGAAACCTTGTCAGATAATACGGCTGCGTTTTGGGTTGGGGCGGGGCTTGCGCTGTTTACGATTTTGTTTGGAACGCGAAACCTGGATGTAAATGAACGCCACCATGGGGTGGTCATGGCGATCGCCGTTGAAGCAGTGGTAAAGCTGTGCGCGCTGGTCGCGGTGGGTGTATTTGTTGTGTGGGGCGTTTTAGGGGGGATTGGTCCGGTTTTGAATGAAATCGATGCGTCAGAAGTTGCCATATGGGATGTAAATGGCAACCGCTGGATTGCCCTGACGTTTTTGTCAGGCGCGGCATTTTTATGTTTGCCGCGCATGTTCCAAGTTCTGGTGGTTGAAAATGCTGACGAAGGTCATCTACACACAGCGTCCTGGGCATTTCCTGCGTATTTGATGTTGATGTCGCTGTTCGTGATCCCCATCGCTGTGGCAGGTTTGAAAATCCTGCCTGCAGGATCCAACCCGGATTTATTTGTTCTATCGCTTCCGCTTAGTTTAGAGCAGGATGCGCTGGCCATGTTTGCCTTTATTGGTGGCTTTTCGTCTGCAACATCTATGGTTATTGTTGCCTCGCTGGCTCTTGCGACCATGGTGTCTAACCATATTGTGATGCCCATTTGGATTAAGTGGTCTGAACATCGCGTTCGCGAATTTGGAGATGTGCGTAAAATTATTTTGATCGCGCGCAGATTTGCAATTTTGCTGATTATATTGTTTGGCTATATCTACTATTGGGTTTCTGGCGGTGGTGCTGCACTTGCGGCCATCGGACTTGTGTCATTTACTGGTGTGGCACAAGTATTGCCGGTGATGCTTGGTGGTATCTTTTGGCGTGGCGCAAACCGCATTGGTGCAATAGCGGGTCTGGTGGTTGGCTTTTCGATCTGGCTCTACACACTGTTTTTGCCCAGCTTGGGTAATGTGTATTCGCCCACCTTTTTAGCCGAGGGTCCTTGGGGGATCTGGTGGTTGCGTCCACAGGCTCTCTTTGGGGTGACCGAGCTGGATTCTTTGGTGCACGCGCTCTTCTGGTCGATGTCATTGAACGCGCTTGCATTCTTTGTGGGATCTTTACTTAGTTTTCCGACACCGATTGAACGACTTCAAGGCGCACAAATCGTGAATGTATATGACCATTCACCCACGCAACGCGGTTGGTCGGGGCGTGCGGCGCAAAGCGAAGACTTAATGATAATGGCGCAGCGCATCTTAGGTGTTGAGCAGGCGCGTCGTTTATTCCAAATGGAAGTCCGCAATCAAGGAGGGCAGGGCTATTTACCCGATCCAACGCCTGAATTTTTGCGAACCCTCGAGCGCGAATTATCTGGATCAGTTGGCGCAGCCACTGCGCATGCAATGATTGGGCAGACAGTGGGTGGCACGTCTGTTTCCGTTCATGATTTGATGGCAGTCGCGGATGAAGCCGCGCAAATTATGGAGTATTCCAATCGGCTAGAGGAACAATCACGCGAACTGACACGCACAGCTCACGAGTTGCAGTCTGCGAATGAAAAGCTCACCCAAATCTCAATTCAAAAGGATGCCTTTCTTTCGCAGGTTAGTCACGAATTGCGCACACCCATGACTTCGATCCTGTCTTTTGCACAAATTTTGCGTGATGGCGCAAGTTTGAAAGGCCAAGAGCAATCGCGCTATGCAAGCATTATTCACGATGAGTCCGTGCGACTGACGCGATTATTGGACGATTTGCTGGATCTAAGCGTATTGGAAAATGGCCAGGTTAACCTCAATATCTCAACGGGGGGGGTTTTTGAATTGATCGAACGCTCCGTTGCGACTGTGGTGGCGGG
>CAXABH010000020.1:0-12028 GCA_963966925.1 uncultured Rhodobacterales bacterium | reverse complement strand
CCACGGCAATCAGCATGTTCTCCCACAACACTGGCCCCATCAACGATGATACCCAGTGTGAGGATCAGCGCAAACAATGAAATCATATTAAAGGTAATGCCCGCCACATACATCAGGGCGATCGCAGCAAACATGGCTGTGGGAATACCTGCGGCAACCCAAAATGCTGTTTTGGCGTTCAGGAACAAAAATAACAGCACAACCACCAACAACAAACCAGTCGCACCATTTTTCAACAAAAGGTTCAGACGCCCCGAAATTGCATCTGCACGCGTGCGGATCAATTCGATTGTGGTTCCTTGTGGCAATGTGCCTTCTAGTTTTGCGGCCTCTTCCTCAACCGCTTCTTGGATTGAGATCGCGTCCCCTGCAGCAGATCGATCGACGCGTAATGTGATGGCCTGATTGTCGCCCACATAAAAACTGCGTAGTCTGTCGATACCTTCATCTCGCAATAATGCGACGTCACCAATTTTCAGTTTGGAACCGTCGCCATTTGAACGCAGCACAATTTCGGCAATGTCTTCTGCTGAACGTTTTTCAACGCCAGTACGCACGCGCATGTTCGATCCAGACACATCACCTGCTGGATCTGCGCTCACTTCTTGGGCGATCGCATTGGCGATTTGGCGCATTGTGATGTCTTCTGCAACCAGTTTGGCGGTTGGCACTTCAATCACCACTTGCGGGGCGGCAATTCCTTGGATTGAGGTTTTCGTAACACCCGCATTAAACAGCCGCAGGGCAAATTCGTCAGCAATCAGGCCCAGTTGGGTCACACCGATTGGGCCAGAAATGACAACTTCGGTTACGCGATCACTCCAACTGCCGCGCAAAATTACAGGGTCTTCCGCGTCATCTGGCAGTGTTGAAATGCCATCAAGCGCCGTTTCTACATCCGCATTGGCACGTGACATATCCCAATCAGGGTCGAATTCTAATGAAATGCGCGCACGCCCTTCGGTGGAACGGCTGCTGGCACCGGAAACGCCTTCAACCGCCAATAATGCGGGCTCTAAAACCTTAACAATGCCCTGATCCACATCCTCTGCGCCGGCACCATTCCATGCAACCGAGATATTTATTGAGTCGACAACAACATCTGGGAAAAACTGCGCACGCATTTTCGGCAGCGCCACAGCGCCCGCCATAAGAAGAACAACCAACAAGAGGTTCGCAAGGGTTTTGTGGCGGGTGAAATAAGAGAGAATGCCGCCCGCGCTTTGGGGTAAATCGCGTACCATTAGCCGCCTCCTCTGCTTTCAAGTCGTTTCAAAGTTTCCGCTTTGATTTCACCAGTGCGCAGTTGTGCCAAAAGCCGTTCTTTTGGTTTTGCTGGAATCCACTGGTTGCCTTCGACCCGTTTAATAAGCTCTTCTTGTTTCTCTTTGGAGAGTTTGACCATTTTAGGCGCTTCGGGTTCCATAGAACCGCCCTCGCGCAGGACCTTGACCTTGATACCTTTACCCAAAAGTGGTGTTTGCTGAGTAACAATATCACGCCCAGGAAGATCGCGGGATCGCACCAAAACGCTGTTTCCCTGGCGTCGCATCAATGTGACGTTGAGCGTTTCAAGCCGATCCCCTGCACCCACCGCGAGCACTTGGTTCTGTGCATTAAGAGCCGTTGCGGGAAGCTCTACAACAAATCTCAATGCTGGCTCTTCCACTTTGATTGATACAAAATCACCTGGCTTTAGCCCGATTGCGTTATCAAGTTTAGCAAACAAAACGCGCCCCGTTTGACCATTAGCAACAGAGCCGCTGTCGCGTGACAATACCGCCTTTGACGTGACAGACCCACCAATCGCATCCAATGAAACATCCGCAGTGGCCGCGATAAGAGTGCCATCATCATTCAATAAACGCGCATATTGCTGCGTCGAGACACGAAATGAAACTTCTAACGCATGGGGATCGATCAACTGACCCACACGCTCATTCGCGCTAATCAGTCCACCCTGCACCAAACTGACCCCACTTAGAACACCTGTAAATTCAGCTTGCATCACAGTATCATTTAAGTGTCTGAGCGCGTCCTTATTTGCCAGTTCGGCACGTGCTAGTCGCGTTTTCGCCTGATTAAAACGCGCATTGGCCTGATCCAGACCACTGCGGCGCGATAATACAGATTGTTTTGCTGATGACAGCGCAAGTTCTGCGGTTTCGACCGATGCAGTTGTTCCCACACCACGTTGCTGCAAATCTTGTTGGCGAAGCAGTGCTGCGCTTCGTAACGCTTCTTGTTCAACTGCAGCGACCAACTCATCTTGCGTAAGTGCAATTGCGCGTTCGGCCTCTATGATTTCGGATTTTGCATCGCTCAGGTCAGATTCAGTGCGTAACAGCGCGGATTGTGCATCAGCATCATCCAGACGCACCAAAACTTCACCCTGTTCAACCACTCCGCCTTCTGCGAAATTTGGCGAAATCTCAACAATTTGACCACCTGCGGCCATGCGCAAATCCAATGTGCGCCGACTTTGCACCTCACCAAAGGCTGTCAAATAGGGCGTAATAGTCTGCGGTTCTGCAGTGCGTACGTTAACCGTAAAGACCCGCTCGCGGGCTTGGGGCACGCGCGTTTCACGCGACTGCACCTCTTTGTACGTTTCATATCCCAGATAGCCTGCATATCCCAAAAGACCAAGGGCCATGGACATCAGAACCAATCCGATTAAAGCCTGACGGAGAAAGCGCATAAATGTAGTCCTTTAGAATGATATAATTGTATACGAATGAAATCCGCGAAAAGATCAGTTTGTTCCTGATTAATAGTTTTCAACGGTTTACTAATTTATTTCCGTCGCAGATGTTCATCCAGCCGCGGCATTATTTCGACAAAATTACAAGGTCGATGCCGGAAATCTAATTGTTTCTCTAAAATTTCATCCCACGCATCCCGACACGCACCTGGAGAGCCGGGCAATGCAAACAGCTAGGTTCCGCCAGCAACGCGAGCAGTTGCCCGAGACTGGATCGCAGAGGTGCCAATTTGTTGCATGCTTACAATGGTAAATACGGTTCCAAATGCGTCGATCTCTTTTTCATAAACATCACGGTGCGCTTCGACTGTAACGTCGCGCCCCGTCAGGCCCGTTCCCCCCGTGGAAATCACAACATCAACATCTGGATCCGCAATCCAAACGCGTAATTGGTCTGCAATTTGGTCACGTTCATCCGCAATAATTTTGCGATCAACTAATGTGTGTCCCGCCTGTTGCAGACGATCAACTAAGGTTTGTCCAGATTTATCTTGATCCAATTGTCGCGTGTCTGAAACGGTTAAAACGGCGATACGCGTTGCAATGAATTCTTTGCTTTCATCAATTCGTGACACTGGTCTATCTGATCCTTTTTTGAACAGCCTGCAAATCTTGCCATGCCTCACGCTTGGCCAGCGGGTTACGCAATAGATAGGCGGGGTGGAACATAGGCATAACATCGACATCACAGCCAGATGCCCACTGCCCCCTTAATTTTGTGACACCGCGCTTCCCCAACAATGCCTGACAGGGAATATTCCCCATCGCAACAATGACGTCAGGCTGCACCAACGCAATGTGACGACGCAAAAACGGCAGCATCATTTCAATCTCAATCGGGCTTGGATCACGATTTTGTGGGGGACGCCACGGCACAACGTTGGTAATGTAAAGACTATCATCCGCACCATCACCCATGCGCGACAACCCAATCGCAGCAAACATCCGGTCCAACAATTGGCCCGCACGACCGACGAATGGACGGCCTTCCATGTCCTCATCCCGTCCCGGGCCTTCTCCGATAATCATGACTTTGGCATTGGGATTACCATCCGCAAACACCAATTGCCGCGCGCCCCGTTTCAACTGACAATGTTCAAATTGGGCCATTGCCTGTTTCAAACTATCCCGATCCATTGCGGCAGCGGCGGCTTGTTCTGCCACGGAAACCGGCGACACCTCTTCGACGCGAACCGCAGGTGTTGGTTTTTGTGAATTTGCGGGTGCTTTGCTGGATGGCGTATTGATCAATTCAAACCTGTCAACCGGCGCATCCAAAATCGCCTCGGTCGCACCAAGTTCAATCTGCCACTCAAGTAATGCCTTGGCCTGATGCCAATCCAACTGCGATTCCATATCGATAACCTAGCTTGGCGACAGCGAAAGGAAAAGCACCCCTTGTGCGAAATCGCGCTTATGTGTACATCCCCAATACCAAATGTGAGGGCGAACATGAGCTTTACCAGTCAACACCTCTTGGGGATTGAGCCACTAAGACCAGAGGCCATCACAGAGATATTAGATTTAGCCAATGTATATGTAGAGCAAAACCGCAAATCTGAGCGGCCTGATCCGACACTGGCCGGACTAACACAGATCAATATGTTTTTCGAAAACTCAACCCGCACACAGGCCAGTTTCGAACTGGCGGGTAAGCGGCTGGGGGCGGTTGTCATGAATATGGCAATGCAGGCCAGTTCGATTAAAAAGGGCGAAACCCTAATTGATACGGCATTAACATTAAATGCCATGCACCCCGATTTGCTTGTGGTGCGACACCCTCAATCCGGTGCGGTTGATCTCTTGGCCCAAAAAGTGAATTGCGCCGTTTTGAATGCAGGTGATGGACGGCATGAACACCCAACCCAAGCCCTATTGGATGCGCTAACGATCAGACGTGCAAAGGGCCGTCTTCATCGTTTGAATATTGCAATATGCGGGGACATTGCGCATTCTCGTGTGGCGCGTTCCAATTTGATCCTATTGGGCAAAATGGAAAATCGTGTTCGTTTGGTTGGACCTGCGACCCTGATGCCACCGGATGTTGCGGCGTTGGGTGTCGAGGTTTACCACGATATGGAAGAGGGCCTGAACGACGTTGATGTCGTCATGATGTTACGCCTACAGAAAGAGCGTATGGATGGCGGTTTTATTCCTTCCGAACGTGAATATTATCATCGCTACGGACTGGATCGTGCAAAACTGGGGTTTGCAAAATCAGATGCAATCGTGATGCACCCAGGACCCATGAACCGCGGTGTGGAAATTGATGGCGAAATTGCCGACGACATAAACCGTTCGGTCATTCAAGAGCAGGTCGAAATGGGTGTCGCCGTGCGCATGGCTGCGATGCACCTATTGGCGCGCAACATGAAAAATCAAAAGGGGGTTTTGGTATGAGTATCCTATTTAAAAACGCCCACTTCATCGACCCCACTGCTGATGACGTCACAACACGCGACCTAATGGTTCGCGACGGTATTATCGTTGAACCCTCTCAACCTGCAGAGACGGTCATCGATTGTACTGGCAAATACCTTGCGCCCGGCATCGTCGATATCGGCGTAAAGGTTTGCGAACCTGGTGAGCGTCACAAAGAGAGCTATAAAACCGCAGGCGCAGCAGCAGCAGCGGGTGGGGTTACGACGATTGTAACCCGTGCAGATACTGATCCAGCGATTGATACACCAGAATCATTAGAGTTCATTCGTCGCCGCGCAGCCGAAGTTTCGCCCGTGAATGTGCTTCACATCGCAGCCCTGACCAAGGGGCGCGCGGGTCGTGAAATGACGGAAATTGGGTTTCTACAGGATGCAGGCGCGGTTGCGTTTTCTGACGGATATCGGGTTGTACAAAATACCAAAGTGCTCGCACGCGCGATGGTATATGCAAAATCGTTAGGCGCCTTGATCATTGCCCACCCACAAGAGCCGATATTGTCAGAAGGCGGGATTGCAACCAGCGGCAAATTCGCATCCTTACGCGGATTAAGCCATGTTTCGCCAATGGCAGAACGCATGGGTTTGGACCGTGATATTTCCATGATCGAAATGACGGGTGTTGCCTATCACGCCGACCAAATTACAACAGCACGCGCATTGCCTGCGCTAGAGCGCGCCAAAAACAATGGCCTGAACATTACAGCAGGTACGTCAATTCATCACCTAACATTGAATGAATTTGATATCGCCGATTACCGCAGCTTTTTCAAAATGACCCCGCCGTTGCGTGGCGAAGACGACCGCGTTGCAATGGTTGATGCTGTTTCCACAGGGTTGATTGACATCATATCTTCGCAGCACACACCACAGGACGAAGAAAGCAAACGCCTGCCTTTTGAGGCAGCCGCATCTGGTGCAGTTGGTTTAGAAACGTTTTTACCCGCGGTCCTACGCCTGTATCATTCTGGGCATTTGTCCTTGAACCAGATTTTCAAGGCAGCATCTTATAATCCAGCCAAGAGGTTGGGGTTAAATTCAGGTTGTCTTGACATAGGGGCCTCTGCTGATCTGATGATATTCGACCCAAATGTGCCGTATGTGTTAGATCGCGAAACCCTGCTATCGAAATCAAAAAACACACCGTTTGATGAAGCACGGTTGCAAGGCAAAGTTCTGCACACATTCGTCGGCGGAACAGAGGTTTACCGCGCATGAGCATCCTACCCGAACTGACCTCATCCATCACAATCATGGCACAATGGGGCGTGATCGGATACCTACTTGGTTCGATACCATTTGGTGTTTTGATCTCACGCTTGATGGGTCTTGGGGATTTGCGCCAAATCGGATCTGGCAACATTGGCGCAACAAATGTTTTGCGCACAGGTAACAAATTCGCGGCGGCGGCCACGCTTATCCTTGATGGCGGCAAAGGTGCCGTTGCCGTTTTGATTGCCATGGCATTTGCGGCGTCAGATGCTGCACAATTGGCCGCGTTATCCGCATTTGTAGGACATTGTTTCCCAATTTGGCTTAAATTCAAAGGCGGCAAAGGGGTTGCCACGTTTTTGGGAATCTTATTGGCAATCGCATGGCCAGTGGGTATTGCGGCGTGCCTGACATGGCTTGTCACTGCATTTGCGCTGCGCATCTCATCGTTATCTGCGTTGGTTGCAGCCGTTTTAGCGCCCATCTGGGCCGCACTATTAGGGTATCCAACACTTTCCGGTTTGGCTGCGGCACTGGCATTGCTGATTTTGTACAGACATGGTTCGAATATTTCCCGAATTATGGCAGGAACCGAACCAAAGATCGGCGCATCAAAATCCTGATTTGTGATAAAATTCCTGCATCAGTTTAACGCATTCATCCTGATGCGTCATCGGAACCATATGACCCGCCCCCTCAATCGCCTGGTCTAAGGCTTGTGGCATCACGTCAATCAATGCGGCATGGATTTCCTGGACAATTGGGACGCTGCGAGCACCACGAATGAACAACGCTGGGCCCGTGTAATTCGTTAATCCCTCAGGACCCAGTAGTCCGTGATCATCCCGATGCAATGCCGGTGTTCCAGCCTCAACCACAGCGATCTTATCCACCATGGATTGCCGCAAATGTGGTGGAATCGCATCCCATGGAGTGCCATCCCCCCACATAGTCAGAAATTCCATCGTCGCGCGTTCATTATCGCTATTGTTCATTGCCTGCGCAAATTTCTGCGCCTGCGCTTCATAGGCCACCCGCATTTTTGGTGTCCGCTGCAGAGCAGCCTCAGCAAACACAGGTTCGAACAAAACAACTGATTTGATACATTCTGGCATTTTGGCCATCAACCGCAAGGCCACCGTCGCACCAAACGAATGTCCAATCAAATGGATGGGCGTCTGAATAAAACTTTCGGCGATCCTGGTCATCCGATCCTGTAGATCACCGTTGAAATCCCAATCCGCACTTTGACCATGACTGGGCATGTCAAACGCAGTTGTGGTAAACCGATCTTGGAATGCCATCGCAAGCGGCGCTATGGCGCGCGCTGATGACAATGTGCAATGCATCATCAATGCGTTTTCATTTCCCGTGCCCAAAATCATATGATTAATGGACAATCCGGCACGTATATCTTTTATCAAACTAGCGACCTTTGGTGAGATATGCTTCTAGATCCCCAAGTCGATCCTGACCCCAGAATTTCGACCCGTCTTCTAGCACGTAGAATGGCGCCCCGAAAACACCATGTGACACAGCATCCTCAAGGTTTTGTGAATATGTTTCAGCACCATGCAACATCCCACTCATTGTGAGACTACGATCAAACCCATGTGCAGCTAACAAATCTTGTAGAACCGCATCATCAGAAATATCTTTTTCTTCGGCCCAAGCCGCACGTAAAACGCCCTGTACTAGTCCACCCAAATCACCGTTTCCCGCATTTTGCGCCGCAATGATTGCATAGGACGCAGGTGCGGGATTGGTGGGCACATGCGCGGGTCGCAAATGAAAAGGCATGTCCAGCATCGCTGCGCGACGCGTCAAATCTTGTGCACGATAGTCAAGTCGGGATGGGTGCCGCTCAGGAAGGGCAACGCCCCCTGTCCGTGCAAACAACGAAATCACATCGACAGGGCGGTAGTGAATCGAAGCACTCACCTTTTTCGCGATATTCTCCAGCATATCTCCCGCCAAATAGGTATAAGGAGACAAGGGCGTAAAGAAATAATCGATTTTCGGCATATTTTTAGTCCTTTCGAAGCAGTCGCGCTTTTGTTTGCTTTGCCTCACGGTAATGCCATGCTAAGCGAAGTCAACGTCACGAATCTTTAACATTTCGCACCTGGGGACTGAAATCTATGGCAGCAAATGAACCAAAACTCATCGCCGGCAACGCCAACTTACCACTCGCCAAAGCCATTGCGCGCCGTATGAGTTTACATCGTGGATTGACCATCGATTTGGTAGATGCACGGGTTGAACGTTTTAACGACCAAGAAATTTTCGTAGAAGTGTTTGAAAATGTGCGCGGCGAAGACATGTATATCATCCAGCCGACATCTAACCCTGCGAATGACAACTTGATGGAATTATTGATCATGGCGGACGCCCTGCGTCGGTCATCGGCCTCACGCATTACTGCAGTTATTCCATATTTCGGATATGCGCGCCAAGATCGCCGCACAAAAGCGCGCACGCCGATCACGTCAAAACTGGTCGCAAACATCATGGTCGAGGCCGGGATTGAGCGCGTCCTAACTATGGATCTACATGCAACACAGATCCAAGGTTTCTTTGATATACCCGTTGATAACCTTTATGCCTCGCCCATTTTTGCGTTGGATATTCAAAGCAAATTTTCAGGATCTATGGATGACATGATGGTTGTGTCGCCCGATGTCGGTGGCGTTGCCCGCGCACGCGAATTGGCGAAACGTATCGGTGCACCACTGTCAATTGTCGACAAACGCCGTGAAAAAGCGGGCGAAGTCGCAGGCATGACAGTTATTGGTGATGTGACGGACAAAAAATGTATCATCGTTGATGATATGTGCGATACCGCTGGTACATTATGCAAAGCTGCCGAAGTGTTAATGGAAGCCGGCGCAAGCGAAGTTCATGCATATATCACACATGGCGTTATGTCAGGGCCAGCCGTGGAACGCGTTACAAATTCCGTCATGAAATCATTGGTTATCACGGATTCAATTGAACCAACCGAAGCAGTTAAAGGTGCGCACAATATTCGCATTCTACCAACAGCCCCAATGTTTGCCCAAGCCATCTTGAACACATGGAACGGCACATCGGTATCATCCCTGTTTGACAATCAAACACTTGAACCCATTTATGACGGTTTGCTTTAGGCGCTAAACATCCCAGATTTCGTCTGGATCAATCGCCTCACCAATTGCCTGCCATGTGATGTGCATGCGGGCAATTCTGGTGTCATCCCAGGTTTCAAAACTGGCCGTGAAACCGGTTTGTGTAATATCGATGGCCAGTAATTTCATGCGAAAATTTGTATCGCTGTGCACATCCCATAATGAAATGTTCAATGTGACAGATGGCGGGCTAACAAATTTTTCCTTGAAGGTTATACGCTTGTGACGTTCGCGGGATCCTGTGCCAACCCACATCTCTCCTGCTTTATCAAAGTCTGAGAACATCGTGAATGTTCCACTTTGAATGCCGATCTTATTAGAAGAAATCAGTTTCATATTTTTTCACCTAAACCGCAGTTTAGATGACAAAAAAAAAGAGGGCAGCGCAAGCCACCCTCTTTCATCATTTCGATAAAATTACCCTCTGGAGAACTCTGGATAGGCCTCCATTCCCAATTCAGAGGTATCAAGACCGTTTACTTCATGTTCTTCGCTAACACGGATACCCATGAACGCGTTTAGTAGGGCCCATAGAATCCCACTTGTGATGCAGACAAACAAACCCACAATCACGATTGAAATAATCTGAACACTGAAACTTGCATCTCCATTCGTTAGCGGAACGGCCAAGGTTCCCCAGATCCCAGCCAATAGGTGGACGGGGATCGCGCCAACAACATCGTCGATTTTCATGCGATCCAGCATTGGAACTGCCAACACAACGATGACACCGCCAATACCACCGATCAATGTAGCCGCACCTAATGACGGTGTAAGAGGCTCTGCCGTGATGGAAACAAGTCCCGCCAATGCACCATTTAGGATCATCGTCAGGTCAGGTTTACGGTACAACATTTGCGTAAGGATCAGCGCAACAATAGCACCCCCCGCCGCAGCAGCATTCGTATTGGCAAAGATACGCGAAATATCAGCAACATCGCCAATCGAACCCATTGCTAATTGTGACCCACCGTTAAAACCAAACCAACCCATCCACAGGATAAATGTGCCCAATGTGGCAAGTGGTAGGTTCGAACCTTGTATTGGGATCACACGGCCATCTTTTGCATATTTACCGATACGTGGACCCAGGATTAGCGCCCCCATTAGTGCAGCCCAACCACCCACAGAGTGAACAACTGTTGAACCCGCGAAATCCAGGAAACCCATCGCATCAAGGAAACCGCCACCCCATTTCCAGCTGGCCTGGATTGGGTAAATGACTGCCGTTAGTACGATGGTAAAGATCAGGAATGGCCACAACTTTATCCGCTCTGCCAATGTACCAGACACAATTGATGCCGTTGCAGCACAGAACATCATCTGGAAAAAGAAATCTGAACCAGTGGACGCATATCCATAGTCATCCACGCCATCGGCCCCAACGCCGACCGCCTCGAGAACTGCGGAACCAAAGACGCCTGACAATATTCCGTCAACTGACCAAGTACCAAGTGGATACATCAGGTTATATCCAATCAAGTAATAGAACACAGCTGCCAAAGAAAAGAGCGCCATGTTTTTGGTCAATTGCATTGTAACGTTTTTAGAACGCACCAACCCCGCCTCTAACATGGCAAAACCTGCCGCCATCCAGAAAACTAGGAAACCACCGATTAAGAATAGCAGTGAATTTAAAATGAAAACGCTATCCGTTGGCACCGCAACGGCAACATCCTGTGCGAAGGCGCCGCTGGTCGTTGCCATCAGGCCCAACGCGGCAAATGAAATTCGGTTACATAATTTTTTCATGTTCTTATTCCTTCTAAATCGCGTCTGCACCGGTTTCACCCGTACGCACACGAATTGTTTGTTCCACGTCGAGGACAAAGATTTTTCCATCCCCAATTTTTCCAGTGCGTGCTGTGTCAGTGATCGTTTTGACAACATCTTCCGCTTGCGCCGCTTCGACGACTAATTCGATGCGAATTTTTGGAACAAAATTGACGGTGTATTCAGCGCCGCGATAAATCTCGGTGTGGCCTGACTGGGCGCCAAACCCCTTGATTTCGGACACCATCATGCCCCGGACACCTTTTTCCGTCAGGGCTTCTCGAACCTCATCCAACTTATAAGGTTTAATTGTTGCTATGATCAGTTTCACATCGTCCTCCTTGGACCTACACAAAATTCCGTGGCACCATCCAAGGCGTAAAATTGCTGAGAGAGAATAAATTCAAGGCAAAATAGCGTTAAAAATCTGCATTTTTGATTAATTTTTAGTCTATTTATTTATTTTGATTAATTTTTAATCAATTTTACTATGTTTTCTCACACTTTTTTACGCGCATTCGGCGTCAATTTGGCGTAAACAGAACAAAAATTCGAGCAATGAATGACAAATAAGGGCAGAAAACCGCGTTTAGTCGCCGAGAATCGCTATCCCAAAACGGGTGCCGCGAAAAAATCAGCCAAGAAAAAAACCGCGACAAAACGCAAAAAGACGC
>CAXABH010000019.1:0-12045 GCA_963966925.1 uncultured Rhodobacterales bacterium | reverse complement strand
GTGTGGAAAATCCACAACACTGCGCATGATCGCTGGGATCGATCAACAAAGCAGTGGTGAAATTTGGGTAGATGGCAGACTGATTTGCGACACGCAAAATTCACTTCCCCCTGAGCAGCGCTCCATCGGGTTGATGTTTCAGGATTTTGCTCTGTTTCCCCACCTGTCGGTTGCTGAAAACGTGGCCTTCGGGTTAAGCGGATCCAAGGCGCAGAAACGGGCCCGTGTGGTTGAGTTATTGGAAAAAGTTGGTCTGGCGCATATGATCGATGAATTTCCACACACTCTTTCTGGGGGGGAACAACAGCGTGTGGCACTTGCGCGTGCACTGGCACCGCGCCCGCGTATCATGTTGATGGACGAACCTTTTTCAGGGCTGGATAATCGTTTGCGCGATGACATCCGTGACGAAACTTTGGCCCTGCTAAAGGCCGAAGATACGGCTGTTGTGTTGGTTACGCATGAACCGGACGAGGCGATGCGCATGGCCGATGAAATCGCGCTGATGCGGGCTGGAAAAATCGTGCAGCGTGGCGCACCCTACAACATATATAACGCACCTGTCGATAAACGCGCGGTGGCCTTTTTTTCCGACATTAATGAAGTGCGCGCGACGATCACAGGATCACTTGCTGATACGGCGTTTGGGCAATTTTTGGCACCCGGTATCGAAGATGGGTCACAGGTGGATATTGTGTTTCGCCCTCAGCATGTGCGGATTGATTTTGATCGGGCTGGGCGCGGTCCGAACCCAACGGCAAGCCAGGGTGTGGCTGCGCGTGCGTTGGTTGAACGCGCGCGTTTTTTGGGCAGTTATAGCTTGATTGAGTTTTGTCTGGAAACGGATGGTACGCGGATATTGGCCACTGTCCCCAGCGTGTTTTTACCGAAAGCAGGGCAGGCGATGTGGTTAACTGTGCCCCGCGACAGATGCTTTGTTTTTGAGGCAGCATAGCCCATTTCCCAGTTCATTTCTGTGATCACTGGGTGAAAGTGTCGCTTCCTAAGCAATAATTTTAAAATTTTCTTTCCGTTCGGGAAATTATCGACTTTAATCCGTGCAAATTAATGAATAGATGTGGGACGTTCAAAGGACGCGGCCCAAGTCGCGAACACGAGGAGAAAGACATGCTAAATAACATTGGTTTGCCGGGCATACTGCTGATTGCAGTTGTTGTATTGGTTCTATTTGGTCGCGGTAAGATCAGTGGCCTAATGGGCGAAGTCGGTAAAGGCATCACAAGCTTTAAGCGTGGCGTCAAAGAAGGCGAAGAAAGCGCAAAAGAAGAAGCTGCTGAAATTGCCAAAGACGTCACACCAGAGACAGAAAAAGACAAGGTATAATCCATGTTTGATCTGGGTTGGACCGAGCTGCTGGTCATTGGGGTCGTGGCACTGATTGTAGTGGGTCCCAAAGATTTGCCAGTCCTCTTTAAAAAGGGGGGGCAGTTCGTTGGGCGGCTAAAAGGTATGGCGCGTGAATTCAGCAGTGCAATGAATGAGGCAGCTGATGATGCCGGCGTCAGCGACATTAACAAAACGTTGAAGGCCGCAACCAATCCCATGCAAACAGGCTTTGATAGCGTCAAAGACGCAGCATCAGAGTTTACAAAATGGACCCCTGACAGCGAAACAGGGAAACTGGCGGCAGAGCGCGCCGAAGCTGCCAAGAAAATTCATGAGGCAACCGCAAAGCGCGCACAAGCAAAGCGCGACGCCGAGGCAGCCGCCGCTGCGACTGAGGGTACCGCTGCAGAGGTCAGTGAAGCTGCGCCTGAACCAGTGGCCGAGGCACCAAAGCCCGCCAAGGATAGTGGCCAAGGATAGTGAATGAGCACTGAAGACCTAGATTCCAAAACAGCACCACTGATCGAACATCTTGCTGAGTTGCGTCAGCGTTTGATCTATTCCGCCACTGCGTTCATCGTGGGGATGATTATCTGTTTCACAGTGTGGAACCCGATTTTCAATTTTTTAACTGAACCGCTATGTTCTGCGATGACGGCACGTGGGCACGCGGATTGCGGTTTGATTTTGATCAAACTGCAAGAGGGTTTCTTTGTCGCGGTGTCCATTTCTTTGCTGGGTGGTTTGATCCTGGCGTTCCCGTATATTGCGTTTCAGATGTGGCGCTTTGTGGCGCCTGGCCTATACAAAACGGAAAAGAATGCCTTTCTGCCTTTCATGATCGCTTCGCCGTTCATGTTCATGCTGGGGGCATCGTTTGCGTATTACGTTGTTACACCACTTGCTTTTGACTTTTTCCTAGGCTTCCAACAGGCGGGCACAGATTTATCCCAAGATACAGACGGCAACGCGATTGCAGGGATTGCATTTCAGGGCTCTGCCCAAGAATATCTTAGCCTGACAATCAAATTTATCGTGGCCTTTGGTTTGTGTTTCCAATTGCCTGTTCTGTTAACCCTAATGGGCAAGGCAGGCTTGGTCAGTGCCGAAGGGTTGGGAAATGTGCGTAAATACGCAGTTGTCGGCATTTTGGTACTTGCGGCTATTGTAACACCACCTGACGTGATTACGCAGGTTATTCTGTTTGTGGTTGTCTACGGGCTGTATGAAATTTCGATTTTCCTTGTCCGTCGTGTTGAAACGAAGCGCGAGGAACAACTTCGCGCGGATGGATACTATGACGACGAAGACGAATTTGACGACCCGTTGATGAAAGAGTTCGACGAAGACGAAGAAGACAAAGACGCAAAGTAACCAACGAATCTAACAGGTGATCCCATGAATGAAGTTGATGTAAAACGCATCGCGGATGCATTGGAGCGTATGTCGCCTGCACCGGCTGCGGCGCCAGATTTTGATGCTGCGGATGCATTTGTTTGGCATGTTGATCCAGATCGCCTGGCCCCTGTTCCCAGTGTTTCGCGCGTGGACCTGTCCCTGTTGGTGGGGGTGGATCGTTCGCGTGATACATTGATGCAGAATACGTTACAGTTCGCCAAAGGATATTCTGCAAATAATGCCCTTTTGTGGGGCGCGCGTGGGATGGGTAAATCGTCATTGGTAAAGGCGATCCATGCCGCAATGAATGCACAAGGTCATCCATTGAAAATTGTGGAACTTCAGCGCGAAGATCTACCAACCGTTGGACGATTATTAAATCACCTTCGCACCAGTCAGCATCGGTTTGTGTTGTTCTGCGATGATCTCAGTTTTTCGCATGATGATGAGCATTATAAATCGCTTAAGGCCGTTCTGGATGGCGGGATAGAGGGACGTCCTGATAACGTCATTTTGTATGCCACATCCAATCGCCGTCATCTGATGCCGCGCGATATGATTGAAAATGAACGCAGCAGCGCGATCAACCCATCAGAGGCCGTCGAAGAAAAGGTGTCTCTGTCAGATCGCTTTGGCCTATGGCTTGGGTTCCATCCATGTTCACAGGACGATTATTTCGACATGATCTTTGGCTACTGCAATGCCCATGACGTGGTCGAGGACAAAGATGTCATCCGCGCTGAGGCCATCGAATGGACCCGCACGCGCGGATCCCGTTCAGGACGCGTTGCATGGCAGTATTTCGTAGACCTTGCGGGTCGCAAAAGTGTGCATTTGTCCTAATAAGAGCCAATAATCCGTTAAAAAAAGGCCGCTGTGATGATGCAGCGGCCGACTAAATTAGGGCAGCGGGTTGATTTAGTTTAGGTAATCCATTGGATCGACGCTCTCTAATCCTTTGCGCACTTCAAAGTGGACATAGGATGGCGTGCCTGAGGGAACCTTGGCAATTCCTTGACCCCGCAAGATATTGTCGCCCTTAGCAATCATAATATCCGATAGATTTGCGTAAACCGTCAGCAGATTATCTGCGTGTTTCACAACCACAATTGGCACCTGATTAACATCCATTGTTACGGCAGCAACAACGCCATCCATTGCGGCAACGACAGTTGTGCCTGCAGGTGATGAAATATCGATGCCATCGGTTTTACCTTTGGCATATTCCCGAATTATTTTGCCTTTGACTGGATACCCCATGCGTCCGCCACTGGGGGTGGCAACGGGTTCTGGCTTGGGTTCTGGTTTCGCAACAACCTCTGGCTCTGGCTCTGGTTCTGGCTCGGGTAGGGGGGTTGTCGAACTGGGGGGGGCTGGCGTTGCACTGCCGGCACCAGGGGTCGAGGTTGGGGAAACCGGCGCAGCCGTTTCAACAGGCAATGGGATCAATAAATATTGCCCCTCACGTACGGTTAGGTTGCCATCTAAATTGTTCCACTCGGCCAAGGCGCTGACGGTTACATTGTACAGACGCGAAATTGTAAAGGCGGTTTCACCGCGCACCACTTTGTGGCGGATGGGTTCGATGCCGTCGCTGTTTGGCGGTGTTTGCACGGGGTCTTTGGTTTGTGCGTTTTCGATTGCAGTATTTGCAAGCTCGGTCACATCGATTGGTGTGTCCTCGGCCTGGGCAACTGGGGCATCCGCTAACTTTTGAGGAAGCGCGATTATTGTTCCCTGGGCCAGCGGTTCATCCACCCGCAAACCGTTGTATCGCGCAATCGGCCCTGCCGCTGTGTTCAGGCGTGCCGCAATTTTGCCGACAGTGTCACCTTCGCGCGCTTCTACCACTTGATAGGTTGGATAGGAAATCACACCGCGTTCATCTGCAGTGGGTTTTGCACGCGACGCTTTTTGCGCAGCATCGGTTGTGTCATATTGCCCGCCGCGCAGGTCAATGTCGAAATCGTCCATGTTACCACACGCGCTGACGCCCAGAAATAGAGCGACTGACAAGGGCCATGTGATCGGTTTTAGGGTTTTTATGCTCATTTTTTAAGGTTCCCCATAAATATGGTTAATCTGCCTCGTTTTTATTCTTTATCTTTATATTAGCTATCTTTTCCCATTCCTTCAACGAGTGGGACAAATCTAACTGTTCTTAGGTCATGATAATCAAAGCCTGTTTCGGTTCGTTCCACTCGAATAAGGCTTTGAACCGTGTCTGATTGGCCGACAGGTACAATCATAATCCCGCCCGGTTTTAACTGTGACAATAGGGTTCCGGGGGGGTCTTCTGCGGCGGCTGTGACGATGATGCGATCAAAGGGAGCCTGATCGGGCAGGCCGTGTGATCCATCAGCCAGGATCGGCGTAATATTGCTTAGATCCAGGTCTTGGAACAGGCGTGTGGCCTCGCGCACCAGTGGGCGATGACGTTCAACTGTGTAAACGCGGCGTGCTAAGTGGCTTAGAATTGCGGCCTGATATCCTGATCCCGTACCCACCTCTAGCACCTTATCGCGCGGACCCACCTTTAGCGCTTGGGTCATCAACCCAACGACTGAAGGTTGCGAAATTGTTTGACCACAAGCGATGGGCAGCGGCATGTCCTCGTAGGCGCGCGCAGAAAAAACGCCCGATACAAAGTGACCCCGATCAATGCGTTCCATGGCCGTTAATACACGGCTATCTGTCACCCCTTTTGATCGCAGGGCAAACAGAAATTGCATTTTTTGTTCAGGGTCTAGTGCCATTGGAACTTACGATTGTTCTAAAATATCATAGGCCGTAAAATCGGCACGCATTGGAGTTATCGAGACATATCCATCCAAATTCACACCTGCATCAGACGTGTCACCAACTGCAACGTGCTGATCTCCGCCTTTGACATATAAAAATTCGCGGTTGTTCGGCGCGGTTTGCATGATGGCCGAAAACTGGCTGCCTTGGCGGCGGCCTTGGGCGGCAAATTTATGCCCCTTTACGTCTGCAGCAGGGACAGGGGGAAAGTTGATATTGTAGAAAATATGATAATCCGATGGATTGTCATATTCACGTGCGATCAAGTCGCGCAAAATATCGGTGCCATGCACATGGCTTGCTTCGAAGGGATCAGCCAGGTCATAGTTTTTAGGACCCAAATACTGGGACAGGGCAAAGGATTTGATGCCTTGCAATGCCCCTTCAAGCGCTGCGCCAATCGTCCCAGAATACAATACATTCTCGGCCGAGTTGTTGCCACGATTTACCCCCGACAGGATGACGTCAGGTCGCTCGAGCATTATGTGATAAAGCCCCGCCAACACGCAATCTGCGGGATATCCATCGACTGAAAAGCGACGCTCAGCGATTTTATTGATCAACATAGGGGATGTGTAGCTGATGCAATGGGCAACGCCAGAACGTTCTTGGGTTGGGGCAATGACCCAAACCTCACCCGCATCGCCTGCCAATTCATGCGCGATTTGTTCCAGCGCTTTCAGCCCGGGTGCATTAATTCCATCATCATTCGTGACTAAAACGCGCATCAGTTGACCTCAAAATATCTGCTCTGACTATAGGACATAGAGGAGCAGACAGTTTGGAGCAAGTCTTTGCTGATCCAACATGTTTTAGTTGCGAAGATACTCTTGCAATAAGGTTTCTGCGACATCACTTGGAGCGCTGCGGCCACTACGATCTTCGCCTGGGTAAAACCGTGCGCGTGTTGCTGTTGGCATGGCGGGGGG
Source organism: uncultured Rhodobacterales bacterium (assembly GCA_963966925.1). Taxonomy (GTDB): domain Bacteria; phylum Pseudomonadota; class Alphaproteobacteria; order Rhodobacterales; family Rhodobacteraceae; genus HIMB11. The sequence continues at coordinate 5,569 of CAXABH010000019.1, read as the reverse complement.
CGACATGATTTTCACCACAGGACCTGTTTTTTCACATTCCTTTGCCCAACTGTTCACCAATGCGATTTGCGCCGACTTAGATGCCCCATATGCACCGAAAAACTTTTGCCCAGCATGCCCATCATCAAAGAACATGGCCCAGCCAGTCGCACCCAATAAGGGTGTGACATAGGGGATTAAAATTCCAGTTGTTTTGATGTTCAATTGGATGGATTTTTCCCAATCTTTTTCATCCATTGTTGCAGCAGGTCCAATGGGTGCCGCATGCACAGCCGTATGCGCCCAAAAATCAACTTTGCCCCAACGATCAAAGATGGAACGGCATAGATGGGCCATTGCATCTGCGTTGTTTACATCCATCGGCGCCAATGTGGCCTGTCCGCCTTTGGCCTTGATCCGGTCATCAAGTTCCTCAAGCGCGCCAGTGGTACGTGCCACGGCAACAATGTGATGCGAAGGGGCAAGCGCCTCTGCAAGGGCGGCGCCAAGACCACGAGAGGCGCCAGTGATAAGTGCGATTTTTTGATCCATACCCGCGCGTTTGCAAGAAAAGCGTTTTGATGTCAACCTGTCTGATCTGAGATGCCAGTGTGGCCAAATTCCTCAAGCATCGTCATCAACATTTCATACGTCATGCCATCCAGCTGCAGCCCATATAGGGTGTCTTCCTCTAATGCGGCATGTGTGATTGGACGCTGGTATGAATCGCGCGGTTGTATGCAGCAGGCATGTGGCCCAGGATAGCCGGGGATCACATTTGCAATCCATCCAAATTGCATGTCCAGATCGCCTTGTTTTCCGCTGGGATAGGAATCATGAAATAGATAAAAACTGGCTTTGTCTAAATGCACCCAAACGCCCAAAATTAGGCAATATTCGATATCGTGAAACGGCAATAACATAACTGTGCGCACAAAATGTTTGTCCTGAATACGACAAAAATCATGTGTTAATATATCACCCGTCGCCGCAAAAAATGCATCATTATCCTGTGCGGGGTCTGTTCCAACCCATTCCTCTGGGGCGTTATATGCCAACGATAACAATTCATGCACTGCTACGTTACAGCATGGACAGGTGGATGTTCCTTCTACAGTCCAATCCAACGTTGATCCGACTGTGGCGTTTCGGAAAACACAGCAGGCTTTTTGGTAAGTGGTTTGATCAGTTTCTTTAAAAGCGTCACTCAGCGGCCTTAACCGCAAATCCCTGTTCGATCATATCGGATGGTGCCACAGGGTATTCCCCTGAAAAACAAGCATCACAATACTGAGGACAAGAGGAATTGCGTCCATTTTGTTCTCCGACAGCCCGATACAGGCCATCGAGAGAGATGAATTTCAGGCTGTCTACAGCCAGATGGTCGCGCATCTCGTCTTCGGTCATGGTTGCCGCTAGAAGTTTTTCACGCTGGGGCGTGTCAACACCATAAAAGCATGGCCATGCAGTTGGTGGCGAGGCAATACGGAAATGAACCTCGGCTGCTCCTGCATCCAGGATCATCTCTTTGATCTTACGTGATGTTGTTCCTCGAACCACAGAGTCATCCACCAAAATGATACGCTTGCCTTTAACTAACGCGCGATTCACGTTTAGTTTTAGTCTTACGCCCATATTTCGAATTTGTTCCGTTGGTTCGATAAAGGTTCGTCCCATGTATTGATTACGAATAATCCCCATCGCAAAGGGAATTCCCGATTCTTGTGAATACCCGATCGCAGCGGGTGTTCCGCTATCTGGCACTGCACAGACCAAATCCGCGTCAACGGGGCTTTCTTTTGCCAACTCTACACCGATTTGACGGCGGGTTTCATAAACCGAGCGACCGCCAATAATGCTGTCTGGTCGTGAAAAATACACATGTTCAAAAATACAGAAACGTGGATCCTGTTTGCGGAATGGGAAATTGCTGTCGATCCCCTTGTCGGTAATGACAACCATTTCGCCTGGCGCAACTTCGCGCACAAACTCAGCGCCAATGATGTCTAATGCACAGGTTTCCGAACTAAGGGCATATCCATCACCCACTTTGCCGATCACTAAGGGGCGGACGCCCAATGGATCGCGCACACCAATGAGTTTGGTCCGTGTCATGGCCACAACAGAAAAGGCACCTTCGACACGACGCAGCGCGTCTTCCATGCGTTCAGGAATGTTGCGCTGAAGCGAGCGAGCCATCAGGTGAATGATACATTCACTGTCTGAGGAACTTTGAAAAATTGAACCGCGTTCAATCAATTCGCGCCGCAGTGCGTTTGCGTTTGTCAGGTTGCCATTATGGGCAAGTGCCGCGCCCCCCATGGCGAATTCGCCAAAGAATGGTTGGACATCGCGTATGGCGGCGGCCTTTGATCCCGCAGTGGAATAGCGCACATGCCCGATTGATAGTTCCCCAGGCAGGGTTTTCATCAGGGATTGTGATGTGAAATTATCGCGTACATATCCAAATCGGCGGGCGGAATTAAAACCAACCTCAGGATCATAGGCGACAATGCCGCCTGCTTCTTGTCCGCGGTGTTGCAATGCATGCAGCCCAAGTGCCACAAAATTTGCAGCATCGGCCACACCGATTACCCCAAATACACCGCATTCTTCTTTCAGTTTGTCGTCATCAAACGGGTGAGCGGGGGGCATTTGCTTGCAAGACAAGTCAGGAAACTCCGATTCCATTACGTGGTCGCCCCTACATACTGGTATTGGGGGAAAGTGTCACGAAACTATCACAATTAAATATGGGTCATGTGGATAGTTGGTCGTGTTCGACCGTCTTGTCATGTTATTCGACGTTACACACAGAAACCAGTTGTTCATATTGAACCGTAACCCAACCAAGGGCGCGTTCTGGATTACGTGCTTCTATTTGGGCCGCCATATCACCAAAAACTTTTGCTGAACGGCTTTCATCCACCATTGGTAAACTTTGTGAACTTAGAACAGCGCTATAGGCGAAAAAGGCAATTGCAATTAGGGCAATACCCCGCAACACCCCAAAGATAAAGCCCAGCACCTGATCCAGTTTGCCCAAAATAGATTTGTTGATAAGTGACGACAGCAAGGGCGTAAAAAACGATACGATCATCAATGTTATGGCGAATACTGCCGCAAATGACGCGATGATTGATAATTCGCAACTATCCGCCAAGATGGGACCAATCATTGGGATTTCTTCGATCAAGGGCATCACATTTGGCGCAAAGACGAACGCCACAATTGCGGCGGCAACCCATCCTGCAATGGCCATAGCCTCGCGTACTAATCCGCGTGAATATGCCAAGAGCGAGGATAGCACGATAATAACGGCCACCACTGCATCGACTACGTTAAATCCTTCCATGGCCGCGTACCCTTTTCCTCAGCCTAATTCGTGCCGAATGTTTCGACAACGAATGACGCAATATCCGACATTTGCGCCAATTCAATTCCATTTACCTGCGCTTGTTTCCCACCAACAGGACCGATAGCCCGTGTGAAACCAAGTTTTTGCGCTTCTTTCAACCTATTTTCTGTTTGTGCAACCGCACGAAGTGCTCCAGACAGGCTGAGTTCCCCAAAAACCACACAATTTTCGGCCAAAGGCGTGTTTTCGCGTGCCGACAATAGTGCGGCGGCCACGGCTAGATCAGCCGCAGGTTCATTCACGCGGATACCACCGGCGACATTTAGATAGACATCTAAACCCGAAAACGCGATGCCGGCACGTGCCTCAAGTACAGCAAGGATCATAGATAAACGGCTACTATCCCAACCAACAACCGTACGCCTTGGTTGGCTAAGTGGGCTGGGCGCGACCAAAGCCTGAAATTCGACCAAAACGGGGCGCGTGCCTTCAATCCCGGCAAAAACCGCGGCACCGGGGGCGGTATTTTCACGATCACTTAAAAATAACGCAGAGGGGTTTTTAACCTCTACCAATCCGCGCCCAGACATTTCAAACACGCCGATTTCATCAGATGCTCCGAAACGATTTTTAACAGCGCGTAAAATGCGGAACTGATGGCCACGTTCGCCTTCGAAGTACAACACAGTATCGACCATGTGTTCAACGACACGGGGTCCTGCAATTTGCCCCTCTTTTGTGACGTGCCCTACTAAGACCACCGAGGCGCCTTTGCGTTTTGCAAAAGTGGTGAGTTCATGGGCGGCAGAACGCACTTGTGAAACACTTCCCGGTGCGCTGTCGACTGTATCGGCCCACATCGTTTGGATGGAATCGATGATCACCAAATCTGGTTTTTCGGTATCCATTGTTGTCAAAATATTTCGCAGGTTGGTGTCTGCACCCAACTGGACATTTGCAGATCCCAGTCCCAAACGCTGTGCCCGCATGCGAACCTGCGCGCTGGCCTCTTCGCCTGAAATATACAGAACCTTTAATCCGGCCTCTGCAAAACGGGCTGCGGCCTGCAGTAAAAGTGTTGATTTGCCAATGCCAGGATCGCCGCCCACCAAAATCGCTGATGCAGGCACCAAGCCACCGCCTAAAACGCGATCCAATTCATCGATACCTGAATTCGTGCGCGGCAGCGGGGCCTCTTGGCTGGCTAAATCCGTCAGCTTGATGGCGTTGCCCTTCATGCCGCCGATGGATCCTTTTTTGGGGCCAACGGACAGACCACTGTCTTCTACAATGCTGTTCCATTCGCCACAGGCCTCGCAGCGACCGGACCATTTTGTCGTGACACTGCCGCAGGCTGAACAAGAGTAAGAGGTGGTTGATTTTGCCATGGTTCAGCTTTTGCCAGAAGGGAAAGAGCGTGACAAGGCAGAAGAAGAGATGACCGACACCAATAGTGAGAGAAGAACGCAAAACGTAAACAGGTAGAGCCCCCATTCTGTTTCAATCCGGCCCACGCCAATGCCCTTGGCCGCTGTTATATAAAGCGCAATCAAAAAAACATCAGCCATAGCAAAGCGTGACAGCATCGCCAATGCATGGGTCCATGATTGTGGTGCAAAGCCAAAGTCAATCGCAACCTTGCACAGCGTTTTGCCCATCGGAAGAAACATCGCAAAGATCACAACAATAAATGATAAAAATGCATCCTCTTGCCACAAAGTTTGGATACCATTCATGATCGTGATTTCAGACATCCCAAACAGGGGCAGCAGGCCTGCGCTCATCAAAGGGGAAAACCAAGAAATGGGATAAAGGATCACAAGTGCCAGATTGACGTATTTCACAACGTGCTGATCCATAGACCCAATAACCCGATAACTAAAATGATATGCATCACATCAATGATGATCACACGCCCCTGTTTTTGGGCCATCGTGTTCACAAACACAAAAGATGTCAGCAATGGTGTAAACATGCCATCCCAAGTGCGGATTAAAAATTGCGCTATACCTGCCCATGGCTGTTGGTAGATTTGAAAATAAGGTATGACAAAATGCGCCACAATGCCCGCAATGCAGATACCAATGGTGATCAATGACAAAAGGCGCGCGGGACCCGTGCGCACGATGGCCTTGATTAGCCATCACCGCGATTGATTACGACCTTAGCTCGGGAGAAATTCGTCTCACATTTAATTCTGTCCCAGGGCGAAACTATGCTCTGGAATCTACC
>CAXABH010000018.1:0-12111 GCA_963966925.1 uncultured Rhodobacterales bacterium | reverse complement strand
TCCTCGCGCCAGGTAAGGGACGGATGTGTGTTTTTCATGCGGGACCTTGCGAAACGTCTTAGACGTGAATAGGGACACACTAACACCAACGGAAGTCTTGGCAATGGTAGAAGTGACAATCAAAGGTGCGGGTATTATCGGTCACTCGATTGCGTGGGAATGTATCCAACGTGGCGCTAAGGTTCAGGTGATAGATCCAAACGGTATTGGTGCTGGGTCAAGTGGGGGTATCGTTGGCGCACTTGCACCCCATGTTCCAGAAAATTGGAATGAAAAGAAAGCATTTCAATTCGAAAGCCTGGTGATGGCGCAGTCCTTTTGGGATGATGTTGATCATGTGTCCGGGTTGAATAGTGGTTACGCACGCACAGGACGGGTGCAGCCGTTGTTGGATGATGCGGGGCTGTCGCTGGCGCATGAACGGGGGGAAAACGCCAAATCACTGTGGCAAGGCGTTGCAGAATGGCGGGTTGTTGATGATCAACCAGAATGGGCGCCACCTTCGCCAACAGGCAGGTGGATTTACGATACCCTAAGCGCGCGCATTCATCCACGTCATGCGGTCGCCTCAATTGCGGAAGCAATACAAAAATCAGGTGGGCAAATTTCGCACTCTGCAGAAGATTCTGGCAAAGTTGTTTGGGCTACTGGCGCGTGGGATCTGATGCGCATTTCAGAGCACATTGGCAAAAATTTTGGAAATGGGGTGAAAGGGCAAGCTGCGCTGTTCGAGTACGATCAGCGGATACAGCCACAGATATTTGCAGATACGCTGCATTTCATTCCGCATGCAGATGGTACGCTTGCAGTCGGATCCACATCCGAGCGCACATATGAAAACCCAACGACAACAGATGCGAATTTGGACGATATAATCGATAAGGCGGTAAACATCTTGCCTGACTTGAAAAATTCCAAGGTAATCGCGCGTTGGGCAGGTGTGCGCCCCAGAAGCAAAAGCCGCGCACCGGTGCTGGGGTTTCATCCGATGGTGGCATCTGAATATATCGCGAATGGCGGCTTTAAAATTGGGTTTGGGATGGCACCAAAAATCGCGCAGGTTATGGCGAATTTGATATTGGAAGATAGAGATGACATCCCAAATGATTTTCGTGTCGAAAAAAGTTTGTAAGCGGGACACATAGTCCCGCATAACATTTAATTAAAGCAGGCTGTGAATGCATCAACTGCATTGTTCATCAAATTAAGGTATGCATTTTCGCCCTTAACGATTTCGCCAATTTGCGAGAATTCGATCGTTTTGATGTTATATTCTTTTGCAAGTGCGTAGGCCAATGCTGTGTGATCGTTCGGGTCAATGATCATGCATGCTGGGGGTGTTTGTTCAATTTTTGTCCGCAATTTTGCCATGTCACTGGGGGACGGACGCAGACCCATGCCATTTGTCACAGCCTGTGGGTGATCGATGCCAAATGTCTCCTCTAAATAGCCAAACGCGTCGTGTGAAACAGCGTATGGTTTTCCTGTTAGGGTTTGGACTGCCGTTTCGATATCCGTCAAAGATCGTTCGAATGATGCCAAATTGGTGCTGATATCACTCTGCATTTCTGGGGCAAGTTTTGTTGCTGATTTGGCGATCTCGTTCGCCCAAATTTTTGCATTGTCCAAATCTAGCCACATGTGTGCGTCGATACCACTGTGATCGTGCCCGTCATGGCCGTCTTCGTCGTGGTGTTCATCCGTATGTTTATCATCATGCCCATCAGCGTGGTCATGTTCATCATGTTTGTCTTCATCTTCGTTGTGTTCATCGTGGTCTGCATCATGATCATGGTTTGAGTGATCTTCTTGATGCTTATCCTCATCATGCTCTTCGTGTGCATCTTCGTACCCGATTAGATGTACGTTTGGTATATCTTCCAGTTCTATGATTTTTGTTCCAGCAGCCAGTGATGATAGTTTTTCCGCTAGGCTGGGCGTTAACGACGCCCCAATGAAAACGACCAGATCAGCCTGCGATAGGGCCGCGGCATGGCTTGGTTTCATAGAGAAATTGTGTGGATCCATTCCGCTGCTGATCAAGGAGGTAATATTGGCGTCTGCCCCTAAGATTGCATCAACAATTCCATGAACCGGCGGTATGTCTGTGACGACTTTTAATTGATCCGCGTATGCGGGTGCTGTAGATATCGTGGTTGCAACTAGGGCAGAAATAATTTTGTTCATTGAGTCGCTTTCCTGTGTGTTGCAGGTTTCTTAATTGTTATGTTATAACATATCAATACTAATTTGGAGGATAAATGCAAAACGTATTTGCACCCCACGACCATGCCAGTTGCACACAAAGCGCGCTAACGGCTATCGAGCATACTTGTGCGGAACGTGGCCTACGGTTAACCCCCATCCGCAGGCGTACACTTGAAATATTATTGGCGGGTCATCACGCGTTGGGTGCTTATGATGTATTGCAGCAGCTTAGTGATGATGGTTTGGCGGATAAACCGCCCATGGCATATCGCGCGCTAAAGTTTTTGGTAGAGCACGGATTCGCGCATCGCGTTGAACGGTTGAACGCCTATGTCGCATGCGCGCATCCTGGTGCAGAGCATACGCCAGCGCTTTGGATCTGTTCCGATTGTCATAAAGTTGCAGAAACCGCACAAGCAGCAGAACTTGGTCAACGCCTTGGGCAGGACGGGGGCTTTTCCATCAATACGTTGACGATCGAGGCGGAAGGATCGTGTCTGCAATGCCAAAACGAGAATTCAAATGACTGATTTAATTTCGCTAAATTCTGTGACCATCGGATATGGGAATAAGGTGGTTTTGCGTGATGTTGATTTAACTGTAAAACGCGGTGAAATCATTACAATCGTTGGGCCAAATGGATCTGGTAAAACGTCAATGATGCGTGCCTTAATCGGTGCGCTTGTGCCCACCACTGGGTCTGTTGTGCGTCCCAAAGCGATGCGTGTGGGATATGTTCCGCAGAAATTAAACATTGATCTTAGCTTTCCCATCACTGTTCGACGATTTATGTCCGTGCCAAAGCGCGCCAGCGCAGACCAGGTGTCTGAAGCTGCATCATTGGTTGGAATAGAGGGTTTTTTGGATCAGCAAATAGCAACACTATCAGGTGGTCAGTTCCAGCGCGCGTTGTTAGCGCGTGCCATAATTGGTACCCCCGATTTGCTGTTGTTAGATGAGCCAACCCAAGGATTGGATCAAAATGGCGCCGCACGGTTTTATCAACTGATTACCGAATTAAAGGCCCAGCTGGATTGTGCAATCGTTCTGGTTAGCCATGATTTGCATGTCGTAATGAGCGCTTCGGATCGCGTGATTTGTTTGAATGGGCACATTTGTTGTGAAGGGGCACCAAACGTCGTGTCCAGTGCACCAGAATATCGTGCACTATTTGGAACAGGCACACAGGGTGCTCTTGCGCTATATCAACACCAGCACGATCATGTGCATGATGAAACGTGTACGCACGAACACTAGGACCGCATGATGTTTGCTGAATTTATGATACGCGCATTTTTATCAGGCCTTGGGGTTGCGATATTGACTGGTGTGCTGGGATGTTTCGTGATTTGGCGGCGAATGGTCTATTTTGGTGACGCGTTATCACATGCTGCAATTTTGGGTGTTGTGGGTGCACTTGCGTTAAATATATCCGTTTATTTTGGTGTGATTGCGCTGGCGCTGATCCTATCGGTGTTATTATTCACGCTTACCAGTCGCGTGCAGGGGGCGGATGTTATTTTGGGTGTTTTTGCGCAAACTGGGCTTGCTTTGGGATTAATTGGGGCAAGCATTTGGGGACGTGGGCTGTCGATAGAGGCGATATTATTTGGTGACATACTGGCCGTTGGTTGGCGCGATATTGTGTTTATCTGGTTGGGCGTAGCAGCTATCTTAGGGATCGTTTTATGGCGATGGAGCAATTGGATCACGGCCACACTGGGTGATGACTTAGCTGCGTCAGTGGGTGTGGATGCCAAACGAGAGTCTTTTTACCTTGCTGCCTTATTGGCAATTATTGTTGGTTTGGCACTAAAAATAGTCGGGGCATTGTTGATCACTGCCTTTTTGATTATCCCTGCCGCAACAGCACGTCGATTTACAACAACGCCAGAAATGATGGTCATTTTGGCGATTGTGTTTGGATCGTGTTCTAGTGCAATTGGGCTATGGGCCGCGTATGTGTTTGATTGGCCTGCTGGTCCTTCGATGGTTGCAACCGCCGCATTATTTTTTGCTATCAGCCAATTGCGCAAGACGGCTTAGCGATTTTTAAAGATCATCTTTGCCTGATCAATTGTCGTTAAAATCACCCCATCGTGCATCACTTCAACCCCTGATACGCGCTGCAAATCTTGGAAATAGTCATATTCAGCAGAGAGATTTGGGCAGGCCATTCTTGTTGATGCAACTGGCCCTAGCGTGATGTTGTTTGGCACGGCATCCGAATGCGAAATTGATCCAAAATATCGATTACAGGGACCCTGACCAGAAATGCGTGTGCCTTCGATTTCCAATGTAACACGCTGTAATGCAGGATCATCGGTAACCAGATGATAAGACCCTTGCATGTTCTGTGCTATGCCACAGCCTCCAAGCATAAATGCAGTGATAAAAACAAAAAACTGGCGCATCGGCATTTCCTTTGCGCCAGTTTTGCAAATGTTGAAGTCTTAACCAAGGGGAATTTCCCTTTTGGATCATCAATCCATCAAGCGGCGTGCGATCACTTGGGCCTGAATCTCGGCGGCACCTTCAAAAATGTTCAAGATGCGTGCGTCACACAAAATACGACTGATTGAGTATTCCAGTGCAAAACCGTTGCCGCCATGGATCTGCAGGCCATTGTCAGCCGCGGACCACGCGATTCGGGCACCAAGCAATTTTGCCATGCCTGCCTCAAGGTCACAGCGGCGCTCATTGTCTTTTTCAAAGGCGCTGAAATATGTCAACTGACGTGCAACTGTGATTTCGACAGCCATCATAGCAAGTTTGTTTGCAACCCGAGGGAACTTGATCAACTCTTTGCCAAACTGCTTGCGATCCAGCGCGTACTGCATCGAAACATCCAGCGCAGATTGCGCAACACCCACGGCACGCGCTGCAGTTTGAATGCGTGCGCTTTCAAACGTCTGCATCAACTGTTTAAAGCCTTTGCCCTCTTCTCCACCCAGTAGGTTTTCGGATTTTACGTGAAAGTTGTCAAAGCCCAGCTCGTACTCTTTCATCCCGCGATATCCCAGCACCTCAATCTCACCACCGGTCATGCCCTCAGTTGGGAACGGGGCTTCGTCAGTGCCGGGCGTTTTCTCAGCAAGGAACATGGACAATCCGCGGTGATCCTCACTATCGGGGTTCGTGCGTGCCAGCAGGGTCATAACATGTGTCCGAGCGGCATGCGTGATCCACGTTTTGTTACCAGTGATCTTGTAATCGCCGTTATCATCTTTGACGGCGCGGGTGCGTAGCGCGCCCAAATCAGATCCGGTATTTGGTTCGGTAAAGACGGCCGTTGGCAGGATTTCACCACTTGCCAATTTAGGTAACCAATTTTCTTTTTGTTCGTCGGTGCCACCGCAAATAATGAGTTCCGCTGCAATTTCTGAGCGTGTTCCCAGCGACCCAACGCCGATGTAACCACGCGAAAGCTCTTCTGAAACGACGGCCATCGATGCTTTTGTTAGGCCAAAACCGCCAAGCTCCTCGGGGATGGTCAGGCCAAATACGCCAAGTTCAGCAAGTTCTTCGATGATCTCCATAGGGATCAATTCGTCTTTTAGATGCCATTCATGCGCGTGCGGTTCCACTTTTTCTACTGAAAAACGGCGGAACTGTTCACGGATCATTTCAAGTTCTTCGTCCAAACCGGACGCACCAAAAATTAAGTTCCCAGCCTGCTCTTGCATGAGTTCAACAAGGCGTGAGCGTGCGGATTGTGTGTTTCCGTTGGCGATCAAGTGCATCACGGCAGCGTTCTGGTAATCTTGCTGCGCAGTCGCAGGAATTTTGATGTCGGATAGGCGCACAATTTCGCCCTGTGACATTGGAATCCCACCAACGATCTGCGCATGATATTCGCCGCACGCGATCTGATGCAGCAATTGTTCAGCTTCACCAAACTCGCCCGCGTCATTTAACTTTGATGCCCAATTTTGCATCTGCCGCATAGATTCGTGGTAGGTTGCCAACCATGATAGGCCATGTGTGGCTGCTTGTTGCTGTTCCATCAACCCAGATGAAATACGTCCCTCTTTTGAAACCAACGACTTAACGGTCTCTTTTGCGGCCGCAAACAATGTATCCAAGCTTTCAAATGCTTGTTGTGTTGTCGCCAATAGGTCCGGCATTACAGTGTAGTTTTCTGTCTGCATTGCAGCATTTTGTCCGTCAAGTGCCATGAATCAACTCCTTATACAGTGGTGCGACACTAACTACTTCGCAGGTGCAGCGCAACAAAAATACCAAAGCTGCGTCAATATTGTTCATAAATTACGTGACGAAATAACGCTGGACGCAATGTTGCCATATGCTACACCCGCTCTATGCACGACGTTATTTCCATACTAACACCGGATCAATGGGTGATCGCTGTCATTGGGGCGCTGATCGCGGGGTTGGTAAAGGGTGTGGTTGGTTTTGCCCTCCCCATGGTGATGATTTCAATTTTGGGATCTGTTGTTTCGCCCGAGCTTGCACTTGCAGGGCTTATTTTGCCAACATTGGTCACGAATGGGCAACAGGCCCTTCGCCAAGGTACAAGTGCCGCATGGAGCAGCATCGTTAAGTTTCGTGTCTTTATGATGACGGCGCTGATTGTTTTGCTGATTAGTGCGCAATTGATCCGTGTTATCCCAAATGCTCTCTTCCTTGGGGTGATTGGAGTGATGGTCATTGGTTTTTCGCTTTTGCAACTCACAGGTCGCCGGATTCCAGTTCAAAAAGAATCTAAGGTAAGTCATGCCGCGATTGGTGCGCTTGCTGGTTTTGTGGGTGGTTTATCTGCTGTTTGGGGCCCACCAACGGTTGCCTATTTGACGGTTATGGAAATAGATAAGAAAGAGCATATCCGAACCCAAGGCGTCATCTATGGGATTGGTGCGTTGGCTTTGACGTTCAGCCATTTATCAACAGGTATTTTAAACTTACACACCCTTATATTTTCGGCAATCTTGGTTCCTGCAGCGATCGTTGGTATGCGTCTTGGTCGCATTATCCAAGACAAAATTGATCAAAGCGTATTTATGAAGGCGACATTACTGGTGTTGATGATCGCGGGCCTGAATTTGGTTCGGCGTGCACTCTTTGCTTAGTGTGATGGCGGAAATAGCGCATTTGACAGCTTGCAATCTTTGATGACATCCGCGCCACAGGGGACGGGTTGCAACGATTTAGACAGGCATATACGGGCTTCTTGGATGTATCCACGTTTGCACGTGATCGTTATCATATCACGTTCTAATTCGGGATTAGATTGAACAAAGGCGTCTTCGATGACCGAGGCGGGAACGCGCACCAATTTATCAAGACGGTTCAAAACCTTTGGCTGTTGAATTTTCTTATAGGCCTCTCGTGATTTTGTGAAATATTCATCGGCGTTCAGCCCGCTGCACGATCCGTGTTTCTTCCACTGATGCCAGGCAAGCCCACTACTGCCCATAATATCAACCATGCTGCGGGTCATCGCGCGTGAGGGTGGTCGTTCAGATGTATTGCAGTATGCAGGCCACCCCTGGTGATATTGCGGCCAGAGACCGTGCAAGATCCAAGTGTAATTTTGGTTCACATCGCACTGTTCAGATTTTTTTGCGTTGCCCTCAATATCACAAAAACTGGCTGACCAGCTCAGCGATAGGACGTAGTAATCAAAATTGCCCGCCCAAGATGGGATGGGAACCAAGAAAATTAGGATCATTGCCAATTTACGCATTCGCTCTTTCCTTTCGAATTGAAAGTAGATATAGACACCTCAAGTTCCCCTACATTGGAAACCCGCCTTGCGAAAGGCTACCTGCATGGCAGGTGACGGGGAAATTTTGCGAAGGAGAGACATTATGGCCAAACCGATCATGGCACGTGCAACAGCCGTTTGGCTGGTTGACAACACGACACTGACGTTCAAACAGATCGCAGATTTCGTGGAAATGCATGAATTAGAAGTACAAGGTATCGCCGATGGCGATGTTGCCGTTGGCGTCAAAGGGTTTGACCCAATTGCCAACAACCAGTTGGAAGCCATTGAAATTACCAAAGGCGAGGCAGATCCGCTGCATAAGCTGAAGCTTAAGTTCAACCCATCTGCAGTTGGTGAGGAAAAGCGCCGCGGCCCACGTTACACGCCGTTGTCAAAGCGACAGGATCGCCCCGCGTCCATTTTATGGCTGGTGAAATTTCACCCTGAACTAAGCGACGCGCAAATATCCAAGCTGATCGGGACAACAAAACCGACAATCCAAACAATCCGTGAGCGCACTCACTGGAACATCGCAAACATTACCCCAATTGATCCCGTCGCATTGGGTTTGTGTAAACAGTCTGAATTGGACCTTGTTGTACAAAAAGCAGCTGCCAAAAAGGCGGCGGACGGTACTGTTATGTCTGATGATGAGCGTCGTAAGTTGGTAAGCACCGAGCAATCGCTTGGCATGCCTGCTGAACCGAAAATTCCATCAGCAATCGAAGGATTGGAAGCGTTCTCGTTGAATGATCCAACGGATGACACAGATGGCGCCGATAATGATAGTGAGTATTTAGATGCTGATAGCTTCTTTAACTTGCCAGGTGATGATGAAGACGAACAGCCAGACGTATAAAATGACAAACCCGGCCACTGCGCCGGGTTTTTTATTACGTTAGAATGCTTTTCGCGCTCTTAATGCGGCAGAAATCGTGCCGTCATCCAGATAGTCCAGTTCGCCACCGATTGGAACACCCTTGGCCAATGTCGTAATGTTAACAGCCGTACCCAATTCATCCGCAATGTAGTGCGCTGTTGTTTGGCCATCAATCGTTGTGTTCAGTGCTAAGATGACTTCTTTGATACTCTCTGTTGCGATGCGATCTTTTAGTTTAGGAATACGCAATTCATCAGGGCCCACCGCATCAAGCGCGGATAACGTTCCACCCAAAACATGATAGCGCCCATGAAACACACCTGCGCGCTCCATAGCCCATAAATCTGCGACATCTTCTACGACACAAATTTCCCCATTGGCGCGTTTTTCGCTGTCGCAGATATCGCAAATATCCGTTGTGCCAATGTTTCCACAATTCAGGCACTCTCGGGCCGAAACTGCAACCTGTTGCATGAGGTCAGCAAGAGGGGCAAGAAGATAGTTTTTCTTGCGCACCATGTGTAATACTGTGCGACGCGCGGATCGGGGGCCAAGCCCGGGAAGCTTGGCCATAAGATCAATTAAATCATGAATATCTTTTGCGCCGCTCATCTCCTTAGAACGGAAGGTTCATCCCAGGCGGCAGACCAAGGCTTTCGGTAAGCTTCTGCATTTCTTCACGTTCACGGTTGGTTGCTTTCTCTTGTGCATCTTTAACTGCAGCAACGATCAGGTCCTCGACAACTTCTTTGTCATCCTTAGAAAAAATCGAGGGGTCAATATCCAGTGCTTTTAAATCGCCTTTGGCGGTGCATGTTGCCTTGACCAGTCCTGCACCAGCTTCGCCTACAACCATGATGTTGTGCATTTCTTCTTGCATCTGCACGACTTTGCCTTGCATTTCTTGGGCGTTTTTCATCAATTTTGCCATATCGCCCATGGCGCCGAGACCTTTGAACATGTCTTACTCCGTTAACTTTCTTCGAATGGATCCCATTCGTCTTCTACTTCTGGCAATGCATCTAATTCTGCATCTGCCGTGATTTCTGCCGCTGTGCGGATATCAATGATTTTTGCATTTGGAAAACTTGCTATTGCGGCCTGCATCAGTGGATGCTGTTGTGCCTCTGCCTTTATGGCATCATCAGCAGCGGTTCTATCTTCTGCAATGGTGGTTGCCGTACCAGTGTTTGATAGGATGATGGCCCATCGCGCACCTGTCCAACGTTGCAATGCACCACCAAGACGCTGTGACAAATCAGAAGGTGCGTCGTTGGTTGGCGTAAATTCGATACGGCCGGGTTGATAAGACACCAGTCGAATGCATGATTCCACTTCTACCAGTAGCTTTACATCTCGCTGCGATCGCACCAATTCAACCACGGACGCAAATGTTGCATAATGCGCAAGGGCCGAAACTGTTTCTGTTGCAGGTTGCGCCGACCCTAACGAAGCTGAGGGTCCACCTTGTGGATTGGATGTGATTACTGAATTGGACTGCGCATGTGTTGCCGCACCTGCGGTGTTCGATGCTGTTCCGCCTGGTGATGGCATCGGAGGCGGTGTTGTGTTCTGAAGTTTCTTAACCAATTCCTCAGGAGAGGGCAGGTCGGCAACATGGGTTAACCGAATGATGGCCATTTCTGCGGCCATCATTGAATTCGGGGCCTGCGCCACTTCGTCCAACGCCTTTAGCAACATTTGCCACATCCGGGTCAAAACACGCATTGCCAATTGTTCTGACAATGTTGCACCGCGCGCGCGTTCATCTGGTGACACCGTTGGATCATCCGCGGCATCTGGTGTGATTTTCACAACCGAAATCCAATGCGTAATTTCGGCTAAGTCCCGCATAATCGCCATCGGATCCGCACCGTCGGAATATTGTGCGCCCAATTCTGCCAATGCTGCTGATGCGTCACCGCGCATGATTGCTTCGAATAAATCCAGGACCCGCCCACGATCGGCCAGCCCCAGCATCGCACGAACCTGATCTGCAGTCGTCTCACCCGCTCCATGGCTGATCGCCTGATCCAATAGTGACGTAGCATCCCGCGCTGAGCCCTCTGCGGCGCGGGTGATGAGTGCCAAGGCATCATCTGTGATTTCTGCCGATTCTGCGGATGCAATTTTGCGCATCAAGGCGATCATCACCTCAGGTTCGATGCGTCGCAGATCAAAGCGTTGACATCTTGATAGGACCGTAACCGGAACTTTCCGTATTTCCGTGGTCGCAAAGATAAATTTCACATGTGCTGGCGGTTCCTCTAGCGTTTTTAGCAACGCATTGAACGCATTCGTCGACAACATGTGAACTTCGTCGATAATATATATTTTGTAACGCGCAGAGGCGGCCCGGTAATGGACGCTGTCAATGATTTCGCGTATATCATCCACGCCTGTACGACTGGCCGCGTCCATTTCCATGACATCCACATGACGGCCTTCGATAATTGCGCTGCAGTGTTCGCATACGCCACAGGGGTCCGTTGTGGGCCCGCTTTGACCATCCGGACCGATGCAATTCATGCCTTTGGCAATAATGCGGGCAGTGGTTGTTTTGCCTGTCCCACGGATACCTGTCATTATAAATGCCTGCGCAATGCGATCCGCGGCAAAGGCATTTTTCAGGGTGCGGACCATTGCATCCTGCCCAACCAAATCGGCAAAGGTTTCTGGCCGGTATTTACGGGCAAGCACCTGATAGCTTTGGTTGGTGGTGTCAGACATGGGACCTCGGATTTTCGCTCTTGTACAAGCTACGCTGCGAACGTTAGAACGTCCAGTGCAATGTGTGAGGTTGGGCATGAGTGAATTTGAAATTTCAGAGTTGGCATTTGGCTCAGGTATCATCGGGATGTCCCCTTTGCCGGGTGCCAAAGGCAACTATGCAAAAGATATGGCGGTTTGGATGAATTGGAAACCCGATGCGGTTTTGTCCATGACGGGTCAGGCAGAAATGAAAATGCTGGGCTCTGCCGATATTCCGGATGATTTGCGGAACGCAAATATTCAGTGGTTACATTTTCCCGTTGATGATTTTCAGGCGGCACCTGCGGATCGTGAGGTGTTATGGATTCCAATTTCGCAAACATTACATCGCGTTCTAAACGATGGTGGTCGCGTTATTGTGCATTGTCGTGGTGGATGTGGTCGCACGGGGTACAGACCCTTGAGTGGATCCAGCGAATTCTCAGCCTCGCGACGCAGACCCTCGGGGGAGCGGGATTGCACGGAGACGCGAACGAGCGTGTCCGTGAACGAGACGGCGTCCTCGGCGATGACGCGGACG
>CAXABH010000017.1:0-12169 GCA_963966925.1 uncultured Rhodobacterales bacterium | reverse complement strand
CACATCAAAGAATTTCAAGTGCTCATTGACGATCTTGTCACTGCTGCCACACTTCCCCACATTGTGGATCAACTTCTGCTTTGCCGCAACGACCGTCGCGAGCGGGAGCATATGCCACTGCGACGCTGGGCAGGTTTGCACGCCGCAGACTATGCGCGACGCGCCTGAACATGCACCTTTATGGCAAGGCAGCCGCGCGCTTGAACGCATCGCGTTCACGCAGGCGATTTGTATAGGCTTTGAATGCCTCATTCTCTAATGGAAATTTGGCGTTGTAGGCCCAGCCACCGCAATGCGCCAAAATGATGTCCGGGATGGTCATTGTGTCCCCCATCAAATACGGACCGTCGATTTGCTCCATCAGGCGATCCAACGAACGCGTGAATTCCAATTTTAGGCTATCTTTTACTGCAGGCACCCGCTCTGCTTCGGGCAGGATGAAACTATGACGCGCAGCAGTCCACAACACCGCGTCGATTTCATCATTCACGCGGTGTAATAACGCATCCTGTTGGGCGCGCCGTACGGACCCCGCGGGAAAGGTTAATCCACCATGGCGATCTGCCAAAAATGTGATGATGGCCGCGCTATCAGTGATAACTTCGCCTTCACAGATAAGCGCAGGTAATTTTCCAGTGGGACTGTGTTCCAGCGCCTCTGCTGAACGCACAGCAAAGGGTTTGTGATCGTATTCGACACCTAATTCTTCAAGCGCCCACAAAACCCGAAATGTACGGTTTGTTCTTGATCCAACGACAGTATACATACAGCTCTCCTCTTGATGCGTTCAGTAAAATCGGGGGCAAAGGAAGTGTCCAGCACAAATGCAGGATTGGAACGCAACGTGACCCTAAAATTCAATACATTTCCACCATGGCAGAATCGTCCCAATCCATGCTAGGATTTGTGGTATGAATTCACACGACCCCAACATAGGCCAAAATCGACCTGTTATTCGCCAACTGGATGATGCGGCAATTAACCGAATTGCTGCTGGTGAGGTGGTCGAACGACCCGCATCCGCCGTGAAAGAATTGGTTGAAAATGCGATTGATGCAGAGGCACAGCGCATCACCATTGATATTGCGGATGGCGGGAAAACACTGATCCGTGTTGGGGATGATGGCTGCGGGATGAGTGCCGCGGACCTCCCCCTTGCGCTATCGCGTCATGCGACATCAAAAATTGATGGGACTGATTTGCTGAATATTCACAGCTTTGGCTTCCGAGGCGAGGCGCTGCCATCCCTAGGCGCGGTTGGTCGTTTGTCGATTTCTTCGCGTGCTGAGGGTCAGGATGGCGCGGAAATTACCGTTGCAGGCGGTGATATGGGGCCTGTCAAACCCGCCGCGCTAAGCAAGGGAACCGTGATTGAATTACGCGATTTGTTTTACGCAACCCCTGCGCGTCTAAAATTTCTGCGCACGGATCGGGCAGAGGCGCAGGCAATCACAGATATCATCAAACGTTTGGCCATGACAGAACCCTCAATCGGGTTCCATTTGCGTGATGTGTCAAATGGGGGATCGCGTTCTGTATTCCGTGTAGATCCTGAAACTGGTGATTTATTTGATGCCTTACACCGACGATTGGCCAAAATTTTGGGGGCAGAATTTGCGGAAAATGCCCTAAAAATTGATGCAGAGCGCGACGGTTTTCATCTGTCTGGATATGCAGCGCTGCCAACGTTTTCGCGCGGTGCTGCGGTAATGCAGTATTTCTTTGTGAACGGGCGCCCTGTGCGGGACAAACTGTTGATTGGGGCGCTTCGCGGGGCCTATTCCGATTTCCTGTCACGTGATCGCCACCCTGCGGTTGCGTTGTTTGTGGATTGTGATCCACACCTTGTGGATGTGAATGTACATCCCGCTAAATCCGAGGTGCGCTTTCGCGAACCGGGGCTTGTGCGCGGATTAATCGTGTCAGCGTTGCGTCATGCATTGGGGGACGCAGGGCATCGCGCCTCGACAACAGTTGCAGGCGCAACATTAGGTGCCATGCGCCCTGAAACTCCGCATCAACCCGTATATCAGATGGATCGCCCCAGTACTGCCGCGCGTAACACAAGTTATCAGGCTCAAGCACCCGAAAGCTTTGGCTTTGCAGAGGCTCCTGCACCGTCTGCGCGCATTGATGATCCAGTGATCGAAACACCCCAAGACCCCCAACACTGTGATCATCCATTGGGTGCAGCCCGTGGTCAGGTGCATGAAAACTATATCATCGCACAAACGCAGGACGGTGTCGTGATCGTCGATCAACACGCTGCGCATGAACGGCTTGTGTATGAACGTTTGAAACACCAAATGGCCGAACGCGGTGTTTCCGCTCAGGCATTACTGATCCCCGAAATCATCGAACTTTCCAATGGCGATTGTGCGCTTTTGTTGGAATTGGCTGATGAATTCGGTCGGTTTGGTCTGGGGATTGAATCTTTTGGCAATGGCGCGATTGCCGTGCGTGAAACGCCTGCTATTTTGGGTGAGGTGAACGCCAAAGCATTGATCCTTGATTTATTAGACGAAATCTCTGACTGGGGCAGCAGCCAATTGATTCAAGAGCGTATCGAGGCGATTTTGTCCCGCATGGCCTGCCACGGGTCAATCCGGTCAGGCCGCCGCATGCGTGCCGAAGAGATGAACGCCCTACTGCGTGAAATGGAGGCCACGCCCCATTCCGGCCAGTGCAACCACGGTCGCCCCACATATGTGGAACTAAAGCTTAGTGATATTGAACGCCTATTTGGACGAACATAATGCCCCTAGATCTTAATGACCAAACGACACAGTTGATTATCGGCGCCGGACTGATTGTGTTGATCTTGCTATTATTGTCCTTGCGGGCAGTTTCGCGGTTGACCAAAGCGGCCGAACCTCTCAGCTATCAAATGAGTGCTTTGGGTCAACGTGTTCAAGCCCTTGGAGTATGCCAAGAACGATTGGCGGGTGGTTTACATCACGTGTCAGAAGCACAAGCCAAACAACAAACCAGCATGTTGCAATTGATGGAGAAACGTTTGGCTGACGTGCAATTGCAAATGAATGAAAATTTGCAAGGCTCTGCGCGCCGCACGGCGCATTCACTGGGTGAATTACAACAACGCTTAACTGCAATCGATAAGGCACAGGACAACATTACAAAACTTTCAGGCGATGTTTTATCGCTGCAGGATATTTTGTCGAACAAACAAACACGCGGCGCATTTGGCGAAATTCAGTTGAACGACATTGTCTCCAAGGCGCTACCATCAGACAGTTACTCGCTTCAGGCGACGCTATCAAATGGGCGGCGGGCTGACTGTTTGATCCACCTGCCAAATCCAACGGGTCCGATCGCAATTGATAGTAAATTTCCGTTGGAACCTTACGAAGCACTGCGCAATGCGACAAACGACTGGGAATTAAATGAAGCCGCCCGTCAATTGCGAACAGCTGTCAAAAAGCACATCAAAGATATTTCGGAAAAATATATACTAGAGGGTGAAACGGCAGACGGCGCATTAATGTTCCTACCATCTGAAGCGGTTTACGCTGAGCTGCATGCAAATTTCCCTGAATTGGTGCGAGAAGGTTTTTCAGCCCGCGTTTGGATCGTTTCGCCAACAACCTGTATGGCAACGCTAAACACCATGCGCGCCATTTTAAAGGACGCGCGGATGCGTGAACAGGCGGGCGCCATTCGCCGAGAACTGGGATTATTATATCAGGATGTTGATCGCCTAGGGACACGTGTTGAAAACCTAGATCGCCACTTTACGCAGGCGGCAAAGGACATCACTGAAATTAAGATTAGCGCAGACAAAGCTGGCAAGCGCGCGCGTCGTTTGGATAACTTTGATTTCGAAGAGATTAAATCAGACACACCAGACATGTTAGAACAGAAATAATGCCAACTGGGGATATAGACTTTTGCTTTGTAAATCCTTTGGATATAGAAGCAAATAAACGTTAGAGGATGCGGAAATGGCCCATATAATTGTGGTGGGAAACGAAAAGGGCGGTGCGGGCAAATCCACGGTCACGATGCACATTGCAACGGCACTTGCGCGGATGGGGCATCGCGTTGGCGCAATTGATCTGGATCTACGTCAGCAAAGTTTTGCAAGATATCTTGTTAATCGACAAAAACATCTTGCTGAAGCAGGGCTAGACCTGCCCTCGCCCACATATTTCGCGTTACCTGATATCGATAAATCGCAAATTCCAGATGGTGAGAATATCTATGATCACCGCCTATCTGCTGCTGTAGCCAAGGCCGACCCAAACAGCGATTTCATCCTAATCGACTGTCCTGGTTCGCACACACGACTAAGCCAAGTTGCGCATTCATTGGCAGATACGTTGGTCACCCCACTGAATGACAGTTTTGTTGATTTTGATCTATTGGCGCATGTCAGTTCGGATGGCGAAAAAATTGAAGGACCGTCTGTTTATTCCGAAATGGTATGGCACGCACGTCAACTGCGTGCACAAGCTGGCCTAAAACCCATCGATTGGATTGTGGTGCGTAATCGCGTGGGCGCGCAACAAATGGTCAATAAGCTTAAAATGGAACGTGCATTGGATAAACTGGCCAAGCGGATTGGGTTTCGCGTTGGCCCAGGGTTTAACGAACGTGTCATTTTCCGCGAATTGTTCCCACGTGGTCTTACGCTGCTTGATCTTAAGGATGTTGGCGTAAAGCAATTGAACATTTCCAACATCGCTGCACGCCAAGAATTGCGTGAATTGGTGAAAACCTTGGATCTGCCAAATGTGACGGCAAAATTCTAGGGCTGGATCAACGCATCTAATGCCCGCCGCAAGACAATGATTTCTTCTTTGCTAAGTTTGTTTGTCAATATTTGGTCATGCTGTTGCGCATGTGCCCGTAAATCTTCGTAAACCGCACGCCCTTGGGTTGTGAGTGTCAGCCATTCGTGGCGCCTGTCTTTTTCGTCAGGCTTACGCACAAGATAACGACGCTGTTCTAACCTTTGAACCGCGCGGCTGACCTTGGTTTTGTGCATCATCGCTTTTTCACAGATGTCTTTGGCGGTCATGCGTTCATAGATTGCCAGATGAAACAAAACCCGCCATTCGGTGCGCAACATGCCATATCGCCCCTTATAGATACGCTGAAACGATTGGCTGCTTATCTCTGCTGCTTGGTTCAACAGATAGGGCAAAAATTGTCGTAAATCAAAGTCATCGTTCTGTGTCATTTTTCCAATATAAGGGGTTGTTAGTTACATTTTCAACTATTACCAGATTTTAAATTCACACGGTAGAAGAGCATTAAAATGAATCGTCCTACGTTTCCACATAGCTTCGTCCAAGCCCCATCAAATGATGGGATCACTGAGGGATACATGCCTGGTTTCGGAAATGACTTTGAAACCGAAGCCCTGCCAGGTGCTTTACCGCAGGGGCAAAATAGCCCGCAAAAATGTAATTATGGGCTGTATGGCGAACAGCTTTCTGGAACGGCGTTCACGGCACCTAGCCACCAGAATGAACGCACATGGTGCTACCGCATCCGCCCCTCTGTGAAACATTCGCATCGGTATCAAAAAATTGATCTACCCTATTGGAAATCTGCACCCCATATTGATCCAGATGTTGTTTCACTGGGACAGTACCGTTGGGATCCAGTACCGCATGCATCCGAACGCCTGACTTGGCTTACAGGGATGCGTACAATGACGACGGCGGGTGATGTGAATACCCAAATCGGTATGGCCAGTCACATCTATTTGGTCACAGCGTCAATGGTAGACGAATACTTCTATTCCGCGGACAGTGAACTATTGATTGTCCCCCAAGAAGGACGCCTGCGATTTTGCACAGAACTGGGCATCATCGACCTAGAGCCCAAAGAAATCGCAATCATCCCACGCGGCATGTTATACCGTGTTGAGGTGTTAGAGGGGCCCGCGCGCGGTTTCGTATGCGAAAACTATGGGCAAAAATTTGCCCTGCCCAGCCGTGGCCCTATTGGCGCAAATTGTTTAGCAAACCGACGCGACTTTAAATCACCCGTTGCTGCATTCGAAGATCGCGACACCCCCAGTCGCGTTTTAATTAAATGGTGCGGGCAATTTCATGAAACGCATATCGGTCATAGTCCACTCGATGTTGTGGCATGGCATGGCAATTACGCACCCTGCAAATATGATCTGCGCACGTATTGCCCCGTTGGTGCGGTTTTATTTGATCATCCCGATCCATCCATCTTTACGGTGCTAACTGCTCCGTCCGGTGTTGAAGGCACGGCAAACATTGATTTCGTTTTATTCCGAGAACGCTGGATGGTTGCGGAAAATACGTTTCGCCCCCCATGGTATCACAAAAACATCATGTCCGAATTGATGGGCAATATTTACGGTCAGTATGATGCAAAACCAAAAGGTTTTGTTCCCGGCGGGATGAGCCTGCATAACATGATGCTACCCCACGGCCCTGATAGGAACGCATTTGAAGGCGCATCAAACGCAGATCTAAATGCACAAAAATTGGATAATACGATGTCGTTTATGTTCGAAACACGCTTTCCCCAGCATTTGACCGCCTATGCAGCTAAAGAGGCGCCACTTCAGGACGATTACATTGAGTGTTGGGTTGATATCGAAAAGAAATTTGATGGCACACCCGGAACCAAATAATTCACGCAGCTCCTGCCAAGAAAGAGATACACCATGAGACTATTAACCAGCTGGGTAGCATCCGCAAACGATCCCCAATCTCCCTTTCCTCTAAACAACCTTCCTTATGGTGTGTTTTCAACAGCCGACACCGAACCCCGCTGCGGCGTTGCGATTGGCGATATGATCTTTGATCTTCAGGCCGCGGAAGAGGCGGATATGATCAAACTTGACGAAGGGCCCGTTTTTGATGTCCCCTTTTGGAACGAAGTGATGGAATTGGGGCCAGAGGCGTGGAAAAAACTACGCAAACAAATTACGGCGATCCTTAAAAATGCTAGTGCCCATCAGGGGCGGGCCATCGATATGCTGATCCCACAATCTGATGCAATCATGCATCTGCCATTTTTGGTCAGTGAATACACTGATTTCTATGCAGGGCGCCATCATGCGACCAACGTGGGCACTATGTTCCGTGGTGCAGAAAACGCGCTACCGCCAAATTGGCTGCACATTCCAATTGGGTATAATGGGCGCGCATCTTCAGTTGTTGTCAGCGGAACAGACATTCGTCGTCCATGGGGACAGCTCAAGGCACCAGATGCAGAAAAACCCGAATTTGCACCATGCCGGCGTTTTGATTTTGAATTGGAACTTGGCGCGATTGTTGGGTTGCCATCGGATGGGCCGATCACGGTTCAGGAAGCTGATGATCTGATATTTGGTTATGTGCTGTTGAATGATTGGTCAGCGCGCGACATTCAGGCCTGGGAATATCAACCATTAGGACCATTTCAGGCCAAAGCGACCGCCACATCTATTAGCCCGTGGATCGTCACCAAAGCAGCGCTGGAACCATTCCGTGTCGATACCCCCGAGCGCGAAGTCGAATTGTTGGATCATTTAACGGACTGTGGCCCAATGCTTTATGATATCTCGCTTGAGGTTGGGTTGTTGTCAAAATCAGGTGGTAAGAAAATCATCACCCAGACAAACTATAAAGAGATGTATTATTCCTCTGCCCAGCAGTTGGCCCATCACACGACGTCGGGATGCCCGATGAATCCCGGTGATTTATTAGGATCAGGCACAATCTCAGGCGCAGAACCCCATGAACGTGGCAGCATGCTAGAGCTTAGCTGGGGTGGCAAAGACCCCATTGAATTGGATAATGGTGAAACACGCAGCTTCCTTGAGGATGAGGATCAAATCGTAATGTCAGGTGCGGCGCGCAGTGAAACATTAACCATTGGATTTGGAACATGTGTTGGACGCGTCCTACCTGCCCTTGAAAATCCGTACGAAAGATAAACCATTAGACGGGCGTGATGCGTTCACGCCCACCTAAAACTAACAGGAGAGCCCCATGGCCAAAGCCTTCGCATCACAAAGTGATATGAGTGAAAAGAAAATCAGCTTCACCGAAATCGGCGAAGGACTTTATGCCTTTACCGCTGAGGGCGACCCCAACTCTGGCGTAATCATCGGTGATGAGAGCGTCATGATCATCGAGGCACAGGCGACACCCCGGCTTGCCAATAAGGTGATTGAATGCGTCCGTAGTGTGACCGACAAACCAATCTCGCACGTTGTTTTAACCCATTATCACGCTGTTCGCGTTTTGGGGGCATCTGCCTTTAACGCGGATCAGATCATCATGTCGGATATGGCACGTGCAATGGTTGTGGAACGTGGGCAAGAAGACTGGGACAGCGAATTCCAACGCTTCCCGCGCCTTTTCGAAGGACATGAAAGCATTCCAGGTCTGACATGGCCAACCACAACATTTGATGGATCAATGTCTGTTTATCTGGGAAATCGTCGCGTTGATTTAATGCATTTGGGGCGTGCGCACACAGCAGGCGACATCGTCATCAATGTTCCCGATCAAAACGTGATGTTTACGGGGGACATCGTTGAATACCATTCTGCGTGCTACTGTGGCGATGGTCATTTCGCGGATTGGGGCGATACGTTGGATAACATCAAAGCGTTTGAAGTTGACGCAATCGCACCTGGACGTGGAAATGCATTGGTCGGTCAGGACATGGTAAACCGCGCCATCGAAAGTACACGTGACTTTGTCGACAGCACCTATCGCCCTGTTGCCAAAGTTGCGGCAAGAAACGGATCACTGAAAGAGGCATGGGATGCCTGTCGCGCCGAATGTGATCCGAAATTTTCGGACTATGCGATTTATGAACATTGTTTGCCGTTCAATGTGGCACGCGCCTATGACGAAGCGCGCGGGATTGATACCCCCCGCATTTGGACAGCACAACGCGATTTGGACATGTGGGAGGCCCTTCAAAGCTAGGGGAATCGATAGATGAACAAGATCTTTGAAACGCCACTCTATCCATATTACCAATCCGTCGATCAAAAGGCATCTTCACCCGCGCGACATAGCGTAGTGGTGATTGGCGCGGGTCCAGTGGGGTTGGGCATGGCCATTGATCTAGCCCAGCACGGGATTGACGTGGTTGTGTTGGATGACAATGACAAGGTCAGCTTTGGCAGTCGAGCAATTTGTTTTGCCAAGCGCACTCTTGAAATCGCAGATCGATTGGGATTTGGCGACAAATTGGTCGACAAAGGGGTTCAATGGAACCTTGGTAAAGTGTTCTTTGACGAACGAAAAGTTTATGAATTCAACCTATTGGCCGAAGACGGTCACGCCCGTCCCGCGTTTATCAACCTGCAACAATATTATTTCGAACACTATCTGGTTGAACGCATCCAAGAGATCAATTCTGAGGCGCAAAAAATTGATATTCGCGGTAAAAACCGCGTCACTGACATCACGGATCATGGCGCATATACTGCTCTGACAGTTTCGACACCCGATGGTGATTACGCACTCAATGCAGATTGGGTCATTGCCTGTGACGGTGCAGGCAGTCCAACACGATCCATGATGGGTTTGGATTTTGTGGGGCGCGTGTTCGAAGACAACTTTCTTATTGCCGATGTCACAATGGACGCGGATTTTCCAACCGAACGCTGGTTTTGGTTCGATCCTCCCTTTAATCGTGGACAATCAGCCCTATTGCACAAACAGCCAGACGGCGTGTGGCGCATTGATTTACAATTGGGTTGGGATGTCGATAAAGAAATTGAAAAACAACCTGATCGCGTCATTCCACGCCTAAAGGCCATGCTAGGCGAAGACGTGAAATTTGAATTGGAATGGGTCAGTATTTACACGTTCCAATGCCGTCGGATGGAAAAATTTCGCCATGGCAATGTGATTTTTGCGGGCGATAGCGCCCATCAGGTGTCCCCGTTTGGCGCACGCGGCGCAAACAGTGGATTACAAGATGTGGACAACCTTAGTTGGAAATTGGCCCATGTGATTAAGGGGCTTGCCCCGGATACATTGCTGGACAGTTATGATGATGAACGCATTCACGGTGCAGACGAAAACATTATGAATTCGACACGCTCTACCGATTTCATAACACCGAAATCTGACATCAGCCGCGTATTCAGAAACGCGGTTTTGGATTTGTCTGAGCACCATGCCTTTGCGCGCCCATTGGTAAACTCGGGTCGTTTGTCGATGCCATGTAATTATGTCGGTCACAGCTTAACGGGTGAAGATGCACTGTTGGATGGTCCTGCACGCAGTCAGCCGGGCATGCCCTGTCCCGATGCACCACTAGACAATGAATATTTGCTGTCCAAATTAGGGGATAGATTTACACTCATGACGCTGAATACGGATGCTCCGTCTTCTCTAACGTTTGAGGGTCTGGAAATAGACAAACTAGCGCTAAGCGTAACATCAAACACAAACGAAACGCTTGGTGAACGCTTCCTTGGTGCTGCTGAGCGCGCCGTTTACCTTATCCGTCCTGATCAACACATTGTTGCGCGATGGTCCGAGTATGATGCTGCGCGCGTGCAGATGGCCGTGGCAACCGCATTGGGGAAATCACAATGAATACCCTAAACCTAAACCCAAATATCCCAAACGGGGACGATTTTTACGAAAAACTTCTGAATGCGCATGAGGGATTGAACAAAGAACAAAGTGATGCGTTAAACGCACGCCTTATTTTGATCCTGTCTAATCATATTGGCGATATGAATATATTGGAACAGGCATTAAATGCTGCAAAATCTGCGGGCCAAACAACATGACGGACACAGTTCTTTTTGATTACTGGCGTTCCTCTGCGGCCTATAGATTACGGATTGCGATGAACCTTGCTGGGATTTCATATCAATCGGTTTGTGTGGACCTTTTGAAAGGTGACCATAAAACGCCAGAGTATCTGAAACGCAACCCCCAAGGATTGGTGCCTGTGTTGGAAATAGATGGGCGCTCGATGACCCAATCACTCGCTATCTTGGAATATCTAAATGACACACGTGATATGGGGTTAATTTCATCTAACCCGGCCATGGCCGCACAGGAACGTGCGATAGCCCATGCAATTGCTGTTGATATCCATCCCGTGTGTAATGTGTCGGTCGCCGCCTATGCCGTGGAACAATCTGGTCGGGACGAAACACGTGTTGAATGGATGCAACGGTTTATTGCACCCGGCCTAGTGGCTGTTGAAACCCTATTAGCTCAGCGTTCTGAAATGCCTTTTGCACAGGGCGATGCCCCGGGATTAATCGACATCTGCATTATGCCCCAACTTTATAACGCGCACCGTTGGGGTGTGGATGTCAGCGATCATGGGAATATCACGCGAATTGCCAAACAGTGTGCCGCGCATCCCGCGTTTCAGGCAGCACATCCAGACGCGGTAAAACCCAACGAATAACCTAAAATTTAAGCAGGGGTGCGATGTGACACCGCGGCGGGGTCGGTTTTCAACTCGATTATTGCGGGTTTTCCCGATGCGCGCGCGCGCGCCAAAGCCGCAGGAAAATCAGCCGATGTCATAACCTTTTCGCCATGCGCCCCATAGGCTGCGGCCAACGCAGCAAAATCGGGATTGATCATATCCGTTCCAGATGGACGGTTCGGATAGTGGCGTTGTTGATGCATGCGGATCGTTCCATAGACGCCGTTATTTGCCACAATCACGATGATATTAGCGCCATATTGCACAGCCGTTCCAAATTCCTGCATGCACATTTGAAAACATCCATCCCCTGCCAAACAAACAACCTCTTGATCTGGGCGTTCAAGTTTTGCGGCAACAGCCGCAGGAAGCCCGTATCCCATGGATCCCGATGTTGGGGCCAATTGGGTGCGATAGGATTTAAAGCGATAATACCGATGTAACCACGCTGCATAATTTCCCGCACCATTCGTGATAATTGCATCTTGTGGCATGACAGAGGTTAGGTGCGTGATCACCTGCTCCATCTTAACATCTCCGGGGGTTTCAAATGGGGTTTGCCATGCCTCATAGGACGAACGTTCCACTGTCGGCGGCTGGCTCAGCGGTTGCTGCACCAAGTCCAGCGCAGTTCGCAAAAATGCAGCGGGATCACAGCACACACCACGATCAGCAACATAAACACGGCCAATTTCAGCAGGATTGGAATGCACGTGAATCAAGCGTTGTTTCGTTTTAGGGG
>CAXABH010000016.1:0-12276 GCA_963966925.1 uncultured Rhodobacterales bacterium | reverse complement strand
GCACTGATCCAGCAGAAGGACCTATTGTCAGAACTTTTTGCAGATCATGCAGAAAATATTACCGCGCACAAATCAAGCATTCATGAATTGTCTGATTTCACCGTGGCCTGTGCCAACAAGTTGAAAAAGAACGTGACGAAAAGACAGGTTTTAGAACACCGATTGAACACGCTGAAAATTGCGATTCTTGCTGTGGTCAAAACTGCATAAATACACGTAAATAAAACTATCACGTGGTCAAAAAAAACACTAACGTCAGGTATGCCGCACCCCGGCGCCTGCGTTTCCAGCATTTGATCGGCCAAACCATGACACATAGCGTCCGCGCCATTTTTATTTGTCTGATCGCATATCTATGTTTCGATTTAATGAGCATTCACGTGCGTTATTTATCAGCAAGATACAGCGCCCAAGAATTATCAGTTTATCGCAATATATTTGGTATTTTACCATCAATCGTTCTGTTGTGGTACACACGCGAACTTAGCTTTCGGATATCGACTTACAAATTAGTGCAATGGAAATTGGCACTGGCACGCGGTTTTTTCGTCGCAGTCGCACAATTACTGTTCTATACGGCATTGGGTCAGTTGGAACTGGCAACTGTATCTGCCTTGGCACAAACAAATGCAGTGTTTGTGGTGTTGCTGGCGGTTTTCATGTTCCGTGAAAAGGTTGGCTTTTGGCGATGGGGCGCAGTCATAACGGGGCTTATCGGCGCGATATGGATTGTTCGCCCTGGAACAGATGTTTTCACTTGGGTGGCGCTATTGCCCATTGGGGCTGCGTTTTGTTATGCATTTTCTGTTGTTAGTTTGCGCAGCTTTGATCGCTCGATTTCGAATTCGATCTTGTATTTGTATTCAGCCTTCGCTGCCGCGATTGGTGCAATCTTCTTTGCGCTCTTCACCAATAGCTTTAGTCCCATTCTATCGATCGTGGATGCCGGATTAATCCTGTCCATGTCAATCTGTGGGGGGTTTGGTGTGATCTTTTTGATGATTGCCTATCGCCAGGTTGATGCGGCCGTATTGGCCCCTTTCAGCTATTTTGGAATTTTGACGGCCTTCTTTTTTGGATGGATCTTGTTTGGGGAATTTCCGATCGATACATTATTTCCAGGCGTGATCCTAATTGTTGGATCGGGCTTAGTCATTCTTTGGCGCGAACAGCGCGCCAAAGAATAGTGCACCTGTTTTATACCGTCCCACCTTCGACCAAGAAATTTTGCGCCGTGCACATGGCCGCATCGTCACTGGCCAAAAACAGAACCATGCGCGCAACATAAACGGGTTCGATCATTTCCTTTAGGCATTGACGTTCCAAATGCGCCTCTTCCGCTTCTGGGGATAACCACAGCTCTTTTTGGCGTTCGGTTATAATCCACCCTGGCACAACGGTGTTCACGCGAATGCGGTGTTCCCCCAAATCACGCGCCATTGTTCGTGTTAATCCATGCACTGCAGCCTTTGACGTGGTATAGGCTGGGAAATTCCCTTGTGGCATCATCCATGAGACCGATCCCATGTTGATGATTGATCCGCCACCTTGTTCGATCATATCGGGCGCGCAGGCTTGGATTGCGAAAAACTGATGGCGAATATTGGTTGCCGCACGTTCGTCCCAATAGTCTTCGGTCACTTCGCGCCAATCATGGCGATCATCACGTGCGGCGTTATTTACAAGTACGCTGATCGCCCCGATCTGTTCGCGCAGGGATGAAATCGCCGATTTTAGCGCATCAACATCGCGCAAATCGCATTTCGCAAAATGGACATCCCCCCCCAATTCATCGGCCAAGGCCCGACCGGCGGCTTCATCCAAATCCAAAAAACCAACTCGCGCGCCTTGCGCTGCGAAACCGCGCACAAGTTCTGCGCCAATTCCAGATGCCCCACCCGATACAATCACCGCCCGATCTTTCAGGCTCGGGTAATTTGCAAAATTTTTCATCCTAGTCCTCTTACTATGATCGGCTTAGCGCCCTCTTACCCGTGGGTCTAGCGCATCACGCAACCCATCGCCAAGGTAATTTACGCTAAGGACCGACATAGAAATTGCCATGCCAGGCCAAAACACACGTTCTGGGTATTGCTGTAGGTAGTCCGTCGCATCAAACAACAAACGCCCCCACGTCGGAAAATCAGGTGGAAACCCCAACCCCAAAAACGAAAGTGCGCTTTCTGTGATGATGGCGTTTGCAATGCCCAAGGTTGCAGAAACCATGATAGGTGACATCACATTCGGCAAAATATGACGTGTGATAATCCCAGAGTTTTTGGTTCCGATTGAGCGTGCAGACAGAACAAATTCACGTTCTTTCAACGCCAAAACATCGCCGCGCACAATACGGGCTGTCGGCATCCAACTGGTGATTCCAATTGCCGTAACAATCAGAATAAATATACCTGTTTCTGGCCCAAACGCCCCATTTAGCGGTTCACGGAACAACAACATCATCACCAATAGCAATGGCAGGATCGGCAGTGCCAAAAATAGATCCGTCAAACGCATAAGCGGACCATCTAAAAATCTGAAAAACCCGGCCAAGACACCCACAAAAGTTCCCAAAACCAGTGATAGGCCCATCGCCGCCAAGCCAACCGAGATCGAGGTTTGCCCCCCCGCCATCATACGGGCAAAAGTATCGCGCCCCAATTGATCCGTGCCAAAGGGATGTGCCCAACTTGGCCCCTGATTTCGCGCACGGATATCAATATGCGTCGCCTCAATCGTCCAGAAAATCGGCCCCAGGAATACAACAGCAACAATCACAATAAAGACAAAAGCCCCTGCCATTGCGCCTTTGTGTGATTTGAATTGATCCCAAACATCGCGCCATTGGCTGCGCGGTGGTTTGACGAGTTCTGCATCAGATAGATCAGTCATAGCGGATCCTTGGGTCAAGAATGCCGTACAGAATATCGGCAATCAGGTTAAAAAAGACGATCAGGAAGGCAAAGATAAACGTAAGCGTTTGAACCATCGGCAAATCATTTGCCTGGATTGCGCCGATCAGTAGCTGACCAATGCCGTTCACTTTGAATACCTGCTCTGTAATGATTGCACCGCCAAAGATAGACGGAATACCCAACGCAATTACAGTCACAACTGGGATCATCGAATTGCGCAACACATGCACCATAACCACCACACGTTCCCCCAATCCTTTGGCGCGCGCAGTTCGCACATAATCTTGGTTCAAATTATCCAACATAGAGGCGCGCATGAAACGGCTGATTTGCGCAGTAATCTGCAACGCCAGAACCATCACAGGCATGATCATTTGGTTTAACTGCACCTTAAAGCTGGCCCAATCGTTGACAACATGTGTGGTGTCATAAATCGACGGGAACCATCCAAGGTTCACCGAGAAAATTACAATGACCAAAACACCCGAAAAAAATGGAGGTACAGAATATCCAACCATCGAAATAAATGTCCCCGCTTGGTCAAATACAGAATACTGTCGATAAGCCGAATAAATACCAATCGGAATAGCAATCAAAATGCCTACGATATAGGCAACGCCAACAACCCATAGGGTTTGCGGAATACGTTGGATCACAATTTCCATCACAGGGCTGCGGGTTTGCCACGAAATAACGCGCAATTTACCTTCGGAAAAGGTGGTTCCGAACATGTGGTCGACAAGAACCTGAGGTTCGACCCAAAAGAACTGTACAATCCATTTCCAGAACCGAACGTGCATGGGTTCACCCAATCCCAGCGCAAGTCGCATCTTTTCTTTTACTTCCGGGGGAACAGTCAGCGGCACCTGCGCCATTGGATCGCCTGGTGCCAATTCTAACAAAAGAAAGATTACCAAACTGATGAACAAAAGCGTTGGAACGGCCAAAATGGTTCGTCGAATGGTGAATTGTAGCATTACACGCCTCAGTACATGAGTTGTTATTGAAAATGATCCGCACGCGTATGCATGCGGATCATATGGTCATTTAATGGAGATTATTTGATGCGGTACCAATCTGCCGCATTCCACAATTCACTGTCCCAAACATTCAGGACAACCCCGCCGAGGCTGTTTGCATGTGCGGACAGACGACCACGGTGAACAAGTGGAATCATCGCCCCACCTTCGATCGCCATGTCGTTAAGTTTGCGACCAATCTCTGCGCGCGCATCAATCCCTGCTGTTGTTGCCAACTGGGCATGCAATGCATCATATGCAGGATCACACCAACGTGAAATGTTTTCACCCTGCCACTGTGTTTCTGGGCGTGGTGCCTTATCACACAATAGGTTGCCTAGGTACGACTGTGGGTCTGTACCGTTAAATGTGTTCGCATACATTTGCACGTCTGCATAAAATTTCTGGAATGTGTCAGGAGAACCTGGGTCACCACCAAAGAAGACAGACGCAGATAGGTTGCGCAGTTCGGTTTCAATACCAATTTCGCTCCACCACTGTTTGATCAGCGCTTGGAAATCCTGACGCACAGCGTTTGTTGAAGTTTGATATAGCAACTTCATCGGCACGCCATCTGGTGTTTCACGCACACCATCACCATTGGTGTCCTTGTAGCCAGCAGCGTCCAACATTGCATTCGCGCCTGCGATATCCTGTGTATCACATGTGAATGTGTCTGAGTTAAACGCAGCAGGTGCTGGAACCCAGTTACAGGTTACTCCGCCCGCTTTGCCATAGCCGATTTCAACCAACAACGGACGGTCAATCGCCATTGACATCGCCTTATATACCGCTGGATCCGTGAGGAATGGGTGCGGTGCCGCTGCAGTTGAACGTGTATCTGCATCTAAGCTAGGGGATGGGTTTGTTTGGTTTAACATCACGCGTTCAACCAACGGGCCAAAACCTGCCACCGGTGTCCCTTTGCCACCTTGCTCCATGCGTGCAATCACTTCGGGTGCAAGTTGTAGGTTCCATGCGTAATCAAATTCGCCTGTTTCCATAACCGCACGTCCCGCGGCAGTTGCGTCACCACCACCTTTGAACGTCAATGATGCAAAGGCCGGTTTTGCAGGATCGCGGTAGTTATCGTTTGCAACCATCTGGATCACGTCATTTGGACGGAAATCGGTAACAACGAATGGCCCCGTGCCGATTGGGCCAAAGTTTTCGTCAGTACACTCTGGTGCTTTGGCACCCATACAACCTTCAAACTGTGCTTTTTGTAGGATTGGGCTTTCGCCACCAACAAATGGGCCATATGGGAATGGCATTGGATTTTCAAACGTCACTTTCACGGTCACATCATCAACCGCCTCTACGCTGGAAACACCGCTGAATTTCGTCAACTGCGCACAGCCACCTTCGGGGTGCATACAGTAATCCGCCGTGAATTTCACATCATGCGCAGTAAATGCAGATCCGTCAGACCATTTAATCCCAGGCGCAATTTTCCATGTAATTGATGTTAGGTCAGCAGATACGCCACCATTATCAACAGTTGGGATTTCAGCCGCCAAATATGGGACCATTTCACCGTTTTCATTGTAACGCGCAAGCGGTTCAATGATCAGTGATGCTGATTCTACATCTTTTGTACCACCCGACAGGAATGGATTTAGAATCGATGGCGCCTGCCAGTAAATGATGCTGACATTGCCATCGCTGCCGCGTTCCGCAGCAACTGAGGAAGCAATCGCAACAGATGCAGCCGCCCCCATAAGCAAGGTTTTTCTGAACATTAGTATCTCCCTAATTGGACTTTACGTCTCTGTGTTCGTACCACAAAACTATCCCTTCGAGGTGTTTTTGCCTCGTTGTGAGTATGTGTGGTATTATGCAACACATACATATGGATAAAATCAACAAGATTATTTAATTTGATAATAGTTAAAGGTATTATAGTGCATACAGTTAAATTTCATGAATGCTGACATTTGACACAGGTCGAAACCATGCACTAGCGTAGCATGAGTAAGTGGAGAATGAACATGCTGGACAAACCCATCGCATCGATAAACAACCTGCGGGTTGAATTTCAAACCAAAGACGGCCCTGTCGTCGGAGTTGAAGATGTTTCCTTTGATATCAATGCAGGTGAAACAGTTTGCATCGTAGGCGAATCAGGATCAGGTAAATCCGTTTCGTCACTTTCACTGATGCGGTTAGTGGAATTTGGCGGCGGTGAAATTGCGGGTGGGACGCTGTTGTTTGATCGCAAACATGGTGGCGAAATGGACCTAGCCAAAGGGGACCAATCCATGATGCGCGGCGTGCGCGGTAATGAAATTGGTATGATTTTTCAGGAACCAATGACGGCGCTAAATCCCGTATTCACCGTTGGTCGCCAGCTGACAGAAGGACTGAAACTTCACAAAAATTTGTCGCAGTCACAGGCTGATGCGCGCGCACTCGAGCTGTTAAAACAGGTCCGCATTCCAGAGGCGGAACGGCGGTTGAAACAATATCCACACGAACTTTCAGGCGGGATGCGCCAACGTGTGGTGATTGCGATGGCATTGGCCTGCGAACCGCGTTTGTTAATTGCAGATGAACCCACAACAGCGTTGGATGTCACCATTCAGGCCGAGATTTTAGCGTTGATTGATCGATTAAAGCGTGAAACCGGAACGGCGGTTATGTTCATCACACACGATATGGCCGTGGTTGCCCAATTGGCGGATCGGGTTGTTGTGATGTATCGCGGTAACAAAGTCGAAGAAGGCCCTGTCGAAGACATATTCGCAAATCCCCAACATGAGTACACAAAAGCACTGCTAGCGGCGGTGCCCAAATTGGGCGAAATGCGCGGCAAAGCCTTACCCGAACCCATGAAACTGTTGGGCCAAAACCAAAATGACATTGCGTCAATTCAAGGCACCGATGAAGTGTTGCTAAGTGTGAAAAACCTAACGACACGCTTTGACGTCAAAGGTGGATTGTTACGCAGAACAGTTGCACAGGTACACGCGGTTGAAGATGTTTCATTCGATCTGTGCCGAGGTCAAACACTGTCGTTGGTCGGAGAATCAGGCTGTGGAAAATCATCAGCGGGCCGTTCACTCCTGCGGTTGGTCGAACCACAATCGGGTGAAATCGTATTAGATGGGGTGAACATCCGTGCGCTTCAGGGTGAAGACTTACGCAATGCACGCCAAGATATGCAGATGATCTTCCAAGATCCCTTTGCATCGCTTAACCCACAGATGCAGCTGATGGATCAGGTGGCAGAACCATTGTCGAACTTTGGGAAACGATCCAAATCTGAAATCAAAGACAGGGTCGGAATGCTGTTTGATCGGGTTCACCTGCCCCGCTCGTTCTTGCGACGCTATCCGCATGAATTGTCCGGAGGACAACGCCAACGCGTGGCGATCGCACGTGCACTTGCCCTAAATCCGAAATTGATCATCGCGGATGAGGCCGTATCGGCGCTGGATGTATCTGTGCAGGCGCAGGTTTTGAATCTGATGATGGAATTGCAGGCTGATCTTGGGCTGTCGTTCTTGTTTATTAGTCATGACATGGCCGTTGTTGAACGTGTCAGCCACCGTGTGGGTGTCATGTATTTGGGTCGTATCGTCGAAATCGGATCACGCCAACAAGTATTTGAAAACCCACAACATCCCTACACACAAGCATTGATGAAGGCGGTTCCAATTGCGGACCCTACAATTCGCAAATCTGAACGCGACTTAAATTTCAAACCGATTCCCTCACCTATCCATAAAACCGGATATGTTCCTGAACCTTCGGTTTATAACGAAGTGGACCCGGGGCACTTTATTTTAACAACGGATAGTGGATACTGATATGGCATCAAAACTTACGCCAATTGAAATTCTAGATAAACTGGTCTCATTTCCGACGGTTAGTAGTGAGACAAACTTACCCCTTGTTGACTGGGTAGAGGCGTATTTGAACAGTCACGACATTGAATGTCACCGCTATTACCACGAAAGCGGGGAAAAGGCCGCAATAATGGCGCATGTCGGCCCCGAAATTGAAGGGGGCGTTGTTTTATCCGGTCACAGTGACGTTGTCCCAACAGAAGGCCAGCCGTGGACCACCGACCCCTATACATTGGTTGAAAAAGACGGGCTGTTATATGGGCGTGGCAGCTGTGATATGAAGGGCTTTGATGCCCTTTCAATCTGGGCCCTGGTCGAGGGTAAAACACGCACACTTACGCGTCCATTACAGTTGGCCCTTAGTTTTGACGAAGAAGTGGGATGCACCGGTGCCCCACCTATGATCGCGCGGATGCAGGAAATTTTCCCCAAGGCTGAATTGGCGATTATTGGCGAACCTTCAATGATGAAAGTTGTTACCAGCCATAAGGGCAGCCAAATGCATCGCACCCACGTCACAGGGTACGAGGTGCACAGTTCAAACCCAACCCTAGGCGTCAGTGCCATTTTAGAGGCAGGTCGCTTAATCAACTGGGCCAACCGCGTCAACGAAGAAAACGCGCAAAAAACGCCAACGGCAACCGCATCCCTGTTTGAACCACCATGGACCACGGCCCATATCGGCACAATTCATGGCGGCACCGCGCAAAACATCACTGCCAAGGATTGTGTATTTGGCATCGATTTCCGTATTGTACCGGGCGAAGACGGCCGCGATTGGGAAATGAAATACCGCGAAGAGGTGCGCCGTATCGAGGCCGCCATGCAAGCTGTGCGCCCCGAAACCTCAATCA
The DNA here is from genome assembly GCA_963966925.1 of uncultured Rhodobacterales bacterium. GTDB lineage: Bacteria > Pseudomonadota > Alphaproteobacteria > Rhodobacterales > Rhodobacteraceae > HIMB11. The sequence goes on along the minus strand of CAXABH010000016.1, from coordinate 3,640 downwards.
AGATTGAAACGCGCGCCTCGGTACCTGGTCTGCGCCCAGAGGAAAATGGCGCAGCCGAAACATTGGCACGCTCCCTAACGGGTGACAACGGCTCAAACGTGGTCAGCTATGGCACCGAAGCGGGTCAATTTCAGGATGCCGGATATTCCGCCTGTATTTGTGGACCTGGGGATATTGCCCAGGCGCATCAAGCGGACGAATTCATTAGCATTGCGCAGATGAAAGAAGGGCAGAAATTTATGGAACGCCTTTTGGATCGGATGATATGATCCTGCCCGTCGGATGGTATATTCGTGATCTTAATGATCCAAATGATCGCCCCGAAATGCGCGATTTTTATGCGCGGGCTTCGGATTATGTGATGCTGGAAACTGGTCTTTGCCCGTGCGAAGACACCATTGACGAACTGTTCCAAAATGCCCCGCCCGGTGGCAATCCCGCTGATTGCATTCATCTGGGCCTATTTGACAATCAGGGCGTGATCCAAGGGTTGTGTGAACAAAGTTTTGGATACCCAAATCCCGACAGCAGCTATTTGGGATTACTGATTCTGTCGCCCGATATGCGCGGATCAGGATACGGACCCATCCTGTTTGAACGTATGAAAGAAATCGCAATCCAGAAAAACTGCAGCGAATTATTCATCGCTGTACTGGATGCAAACACACGCGGACGTGCATTTTGGGAACGCATGGGGTTTAAATATCAGCTTAGCTCTGATCCGATCACCACAGGCGTGGCAACCCATGTGCGGCACCGCCTGCGATTAGACCTAAACGCACCACAAAAAGGATAAATCGCGTTATCCTGCCATTTCCTTAATCGGGGGTTCCGCATCGTCAGGCAGTGCGCTGACATATCCCTCTTCACCAACACGCGCTTTTAAATCGGCCCAGGCCTGTTCACGCAACTCTGGGTTCAGCACCGCGTCCACGCCCGTCATCGCCATAACTGTTGCGGCATGCACCATGCCCTTTAATGCAGAGGCGCTTTTGCCCTGCGCCACCATTTGCCAAGTGTGGTAGGGCGTTCCAATCGCGTAGTTTGCCCCCCATAGTTGCACCGTGGGGACAACCCAACTGACGTCCCCGACATCTGTTGATGCGGGCAGATCATTAGATTGATGGCCCAACGGTGGCAGAAAGTCTGCCAAAACCTTATCCCGCTGCACCCCAAGGCCAAGCATGGAATAAGAGGCTGTTATGTCCTTTTGCTGTAATGTGTTTTGGAACCGTTTTGCATACGCGACATCACCATCTGTAAAATCAGGTGCGCCCAGCATGTGTAGGTTTTTCTCCATCGCCTGACACAGGGGTGTGTTTGCGATCACTTCGGATGAAATGGTAACCAACCGCCACTTCATTTCAGTTTCCGTCATCAACGCCGCCCCTTTGGCAACGTTCACAACGCGATCAATCAGTTTGACGGTTTCTTTTACAGATGGTTCGCGTACGACATAGCGCGCATTTGCATAGGCCTGAACAACATTTGGCGAAATCCCACCTGCATCAATATAGGCATAGTGAATACGCGCCTGATCCGACATGTGTTCACGCATATAATTCACACCAACATTCATCAGTTCAACCGCATCCAACGCCGAGCGGCCCAAATCAGGACTGGCAGCAGCGTGGCTTGCTTTGCCAAAAAATTCAAAATCAACCCGCGCCGCAGCCAAGGATGAGCCTGTGACAACCGTTGCAATAGATCCTGGATGCCAAGTGATCGCGATGTCACAATCTTCAAAGACACCTCGTTTCACCATGAACGACTTGGCCGATCCCCCCTCTTCCGCGGGACATCCATAATAACGCACGCGCCCGGGTGTTCCTGTTTCCTCTAACCAATTTTTTAGGGCAATTGCCGCCAACATGGCAGCCGACCCCAGCATGTTGTGCCCACACCCATGACCATTTGCACCAGTTTCCAATGCCTTTTGTTCGGGCAGGTCCGCTACCTGACTCAGCTCCGCCAGCGCATCATATTCACCCAAGAAACCAATGACGGGACCACCCTCGCCCGCTTCACCAATCACGGCTGTGGGAATGTCTGCGGCCTCTTTTTCAACGCGAAACCCCTGCGCCTCTAATTCTTCAATATGCAGCGCGACGGATTTGTGCTCGCCGTAACAGGTCTCTGGAACCGCCCAAACTTTGTCCGACATGGCCCGAAGGCGGTCTGCATTTTCGTCAATGTGCTTCCAAATCGGGTGCTGGTTCATATTCTTCTCCGTTACATTCTGTGAAAAGCCTACGCGCTTGGGAATTTATTTTACAAGCTTATTCTTTGATGACAAACACGCTTGCATCCGCGCCACAGCTTGATCACAGTGCCGATAAATTAACGTTGTACTTGGAACGCCCCTGCGCGATGACGCCTGAAATTTGCACACTTGGCCATGATGCCCTCTTGATCCGGTTTGCGCGCGAAGCAAACGAGACTGCAACCGCCTGTGTTCAAGTCATGTTACGTATGATCGAAGATGCACATCTGGCAAACGTTATTGAAATTGCACCTGCTCTGGCCTCGGTCATGGTTCGATTTATTGGTGGGCACGACGCCCGCATGTCCCTTCATCAACAGCTGTCGCATCTTTTGGAAACAACCGATTGGTCAACTGTCGCCGTACCCGCGGCCAAGCGGCGCTGGATCATTCCCATATGCTTTGACGGTGACGCCGCCCCGCATCTGGCCGAAGTTGCACAGATTGTTGGTAAGTCTGAGGCAGCGATCATTCATGATTTGGGAAACACAGATTTGCGTGTTCTGGCCTTGGGTTTTGCACCCGGACAACCCTACGTCGGATTATTGCCGCATGAATGGGATATGCCGCGTACATCCACTTTGACGGCCGAGGTTCCCGCAGGGGCACTGGTGACGGCAGTACGGCAGTTGGTTTTGTTTGCAAACCCCTCGCCCACAGGATGGCGCCAGATTGGGATGAGTGCATTCAAGCCATTTGCCCCGAACACCGCGACCCCAATTTTATTGCGTGCGGGCGATGCGATGCAATTCTCGACCACGACAGCGGATGACATTCAGCGACTGAAGGCATCAGGTGATCCAAAGGGGGGCGCGATATGTCAGCCCCTTTGATCGAAATCATGCATGCCATGGTTGGTTTATCCATCCAAGATATGGGGCGCACGGGAACGACCGCAATCGGCCTGTCCCAAGGGGGGGCGATGGATAAACTGGCCCTAATCGAGGCGGCAGCATTATTGGGCGCATCACACCCATTGCCCGCCATCGAATTCATGGGGGTTGGCGGTTCATTGCGCGTGCTATCGGAAATAACAATTGCCCTAACGGGCGGTGAAATGACCGCGAAAGTAGGCGCGCGCATCCTGCCATGGAATGCAGCACATACGCTAAGTGCAGGGGATATTATCGAATTAAGTGCCCCAAAATCCGGAGTCTACGGATATTTAACCCCCTGCGCAGACCTGACAATCCCTGTGGTTTTTAACAGCCAATCAAGCCAGATTAGTGCGGGAATCGGCCATTGGTTGCAGTCGGGCGATATGATCGCTGGCATGTGTTGGATAGAAATTTATCATACTTATCATTAGTAGAGGTGCTCTATGGGTACCCACTTGATGGAGTTATACTAACTACTGGATGTGATAAGACTACTCCA
>CAXABH010000015.1:0-12698 GCA_963966925.1 uncultured Rhodobacterales bacterium | reverse complement strand
TAATTTCGCAATTTCATCTCTAGCTAGTTCATCAATTTCTTTAAAATCCGGCGCAACGCCAGCCTCTAATGGAAATCGACGCAAGAGAGATGAACAAAACGAGTGGATGGTCTGAATTTTCAATCCACCCGGTGCCTCGATGGCACGCGCAAATAGTGTTCGTGCATGCGCAAGATCAGTTTCCAGATGCATTTTTTGATCTGTGATGTCCTCAAGCGCTTGAACCAATTCTGCGTTATCTAACATTGACCATTCGCCCAAGCGTTTGAACAATCGGTTTTGCATTTCGGCGGCTGCGGCCTTGGTATACGTTAAACAAAGGATGTGTTCGGGCGCTACGTCATCTAATAACAAACGAGCCACACGGTCAGTTAACACACGTGTCTTGCCCGATCCTGCATTCGCCGATAACCAAGTTGAGGTTTCGGGGCGCGCTGCATTTAATTGTGCTCTGCTGGCTTCGTTCACTGTAATCGCTCCTTTTTTGCAGGGTGCGATACATCCCATTCCCCATAACGTGATAGGTGATCGTAGTCCGAAAAATCATCAGATTTGAACAATGCACGTCGTGCAGTGTATCCCTGATCAGTCTCTTGATAACGTGAAATCAGTTGTCGTAATTTTTGATAAGCAGTATCGATACTTTCCTTTTCACTGGGCATTTTTACAACTTTTGGGGGGGTTCCCAAACCGATGAACGCTGCACTGTAAACTGCGTTAGGCTGTATATTTTTGAAACCAGATTGTTCTGCCAGCAGAGCGAGAAGGTATAATTGTTTATCAAAAAACAATTGCTGTCGTTCTGTAGGTGCAGCACCTGTTTTGTAATCATATATCACTAAAGATCCGTCTGATCGTTGATCTATGCGATCTGCGATTGCGCGCACAGAAAAGTTTAGATCAGGTATTTCCAGTCTGCCAGAGGCTTCAAATCCAATCGGCTGCGCAGTCTTTCGGCGTTCTATTTCGCCATCAATTAACCAGTTTGTCACATTATCCAATCGGTTTCGCCAAAATACCTGAGTGGACGGCCAGGGAACAGACCTGTGCAGATTGGCTTCTAATATTTCTGCAAATCGTTCGTGGCGCTGATTTTCTGAGAGATTAGGCCATTCATGAAAATAATTCTCTAATACTTCATGAACTATTGTACCACGCATGCGGGCATCTGGGATCGCGTTTAACGGATTAAGCCGGCGCAATCTAAGAATATGTTTTGCGTAAATCGAATACGGATCGCGAATAAGTGTACGTATGTCTGTCACCGCAAGCGATTTTGGCCGTGCACTAAGCGGCGGACATGGCGCAGGCCGCATTGTTGATTTGCTAAATTCATCGTTAAGCGCATTATCAACACTCTCTGATAATTCCAACCAATTAGCGCCCCGTTTTCGCATGTGTTCCAATGCGATTGGACCCTGTTGATCGGGTAGGCCGTTCAGTAAGTTAAGCAAACGGTTAACCCAGCGGGAGGGAACGGTTTCCGCATCGTTTGAGCGAATGGATCGTGTGATCCAAACGTTTTTTTGGCATATTAATTGCTGGTAATCATGCGCAGAAAGTCCAATTTTTCGCTCTGGTACACGTAGACCTGCGTCTTTTCTCATTTGCCGATTTAACCATGGGTCACTGTCGCCTATTTCGGGCCATGTTCCTTCGTTTAATCCAGAAAGGATGTACAGATCCGCACCTTGGACCCGCGCTTCTAATGTACCCCAAATCAGAACCCTTGGGTGGGTTGTGGTTGTTTCTCGTAATGAATCTTGGGCAAGTAATCCCTTAAAAATCCCAATATAGTCTCTTAATTCACATTTTAACGTCGTTTCGTTCGTTTCGTTCAAGCGATCAATAATTTGACGAATTGGTACGCCAGACGCTCCTTGCCACAATTGTTTTTCGCCCGCATTCGTGTCATCACTGCCATTGGCTATATTGTCACTTAAAGCAATGTGTTTTTGTAGCCACGTCGCAAAACTCTGGACGCCCGGCTCTAACAGATTGACGAAGCACTGCAAAAACCAATCTGCCCATTGCACGGCCAGCTGGCTGGATTGTTTTTCTGCCCATTCTTTCATTAAATCTGGCGTCAGTGACACTATCCCGTCTTTTCTCAGAAACAGCTCTAGCTCTCTGGTTAGTCTAAGGTGCTCGCCACGATTGTTGCCATTGTGACAAAGTGGATGTTTAAGAATTGCAAAAATTTGAGACGTCTTAACATTATCGCTAAGCAAAGTAGCGGTTTCGCGCAGAAAACGACCAACCGGGGTCAGCGAAAGTGGTATGCCTGCGCTGTCGTCTGGTGTTATGTCCCAGCGTGTCATGATCGAGGAAACATAGCGTGAAATCTCTCGGTCTGGTGTGATCAGAGTGGCCGTTATTCCGTCATCGATTGCCTTGCGTAATCTTAGGGCGATTGCTAACGCTTCTTGTCTTTTTGATGTTGCCTCAAGCAGGGTTATGCCTTCTGTTGCCTGTATTAAATTGGCAAGTTTCGGTCCCTCTCTCATCCAACTGTCTGTAACAGGAGCAGGGCGCAAACTTAGAGAAATTAGCGATGAACGATCTGTGTTTATAGTTGTTGTCGTCCAATTGGGCACGTCCTTTGGATGGGTCCCACATGTTTCTACAACTTTTGCCAAACGATATTGTGGATGATCTTCACTCGCGCGATCTGATAATAGATGCGACCACATTGATTGAGGGGCATCAAAGTCGAAACCAGGTAGTATGATGTGGCCCTTGGGCAGGTTACAAACAGCCGCCATCAAATCTAACGCTGGCTTACGAGAGCCAGTTGAGCCAAGCACATAAACAGGGTCTAATATGGGATTATTAGACCAATTTTTCGTTAATTTATCAATCTGATCTTTCAGTGAGCTTGCTGCAATCTGCCCATTTTGATTATCGAGGTAACCAAATATGATTTTCAAAAATTCCAGAGCGTTTCGCCAATGTCCTGATTGATCCTGAACATTTAGTTCTATCAAATCGTTTGCGCTTACTCCCTCTTCTACAATTTCATTCATCAAACTTTGCAGGCTGTCAGAGAGTGAAAATAGTGACGATTTTGGTGCAAAATTAGGTTGTGCATTAAGCAGACCGGATACGAGGCGGATTAATTCAAATTTTTCGCCTAAAGTATTGGTTTCATACGCAGCGAAGTCTCCGTGTGCGAAGTTTTTCAGATCTCCGATCAAATGTAAGCGGGGAAGAAGCACAGATTTTTGTTCAGAAAAAATTTCAACCAAGCGTGAACGCATTCGCGCCGTATTGACGATTACGTTTATGCGCGCAATTTCATGTGGGGGTCTGTCCGCGTATCGTTGCGTCAGTCCATTCACAAATTCACGTGGGTAATCCGAGCCCAAGGGAATACCGAAAACGCGTGGATGTAATTCTTTAACTGTCATGAAATCTTTGTTTTGCCTGTTCGAATGCTTGTTTGGTTCCAATATCAATCCAAGGGTCTGGATATATCACGGCCTTTGCGCGTTTGTTCTGGATCATTTCATCCCAAATTGAATTTAGTGAAAAAACGGTTTGATTAAAGTCTCTAACAAACTGTGATTTTATGATCTGACAACTGGCGTATGTGTAAATTCCACCCCGTTCAATTACGTTATCATCATCAATAGAAAAGTCACCCTTTTTGCCAGTGCGACCCACTGCATTTTCCGGGCTGACGCATAGTAATAATGCATCCATTGTTTCGGGGTTCCAGCTTTCCATCAGTACACGCAGTGGGTTTTTTCCGGTCCATATCGTATCTGAATTCATTGTAAAAACAGTGTTCAGGTGTTGTTCCTTTGATATCCGCTTTAGCCCCCCGCCGGTGTCTAAAATATCATTTTCCTCAACGAATACGGAAACGTCGGTTCCCTCAAAATAGCGTACAATTTTTTCTGCTTGAAAGTGGGCATTTACTGAAATCGATGGCAGGTTGCAGTCTCTTGCATGATCCATTGCATGTTCGATCAGTGCCCTCCCATTAAATGATAGCAATGGTTTAGGAGTGTCGATGGTTAAAGCTTGCATGCGTGTTCCAAAACCTGCAGCAAAAATGACAGTTGGAAACATCACAGGGCCTTATGTTTATTGGCGTATCGCGCCAAGGGTTCAGATAAGTCCTGGTTCAAAGCGTTGTAATCACCGGTCTTAAGTGTCTGGTGAATATAATTTAGTGTACGAGGGATAAAAGCAGAATATTTGGTTTTTCCTTGGTCGATCAATCGGTCAAAAATCCCTAAAATTCGCAAGTTCCGCTGCAGCTTCAGCGCATTTATTGATGGGATTAGCTGTAAAGGGTTTATGCCCTTTTCATCTGCATATGTGTTTAATAATTTTTCGCGCAGTTTTGTGTCCAGATCCCTTCTTACATCCCACAGAAGCGAGACAAGATCATAACATGGATCACAATTAAACGCGTCTTGAAAATCCAGAATACCAACCCGCGATACATTCTGTGTATTTGCCATCCAAATCAAATTTTCCACATGACAATCTCGTAATGAAAAACAGGTGTTATGTGTTAACGCAGAATCGAACAGGTCATACAACTGGGTTTGCAACTTAGACTGATTTTTATCAGTGCAGGCGGCAACTTCAGGTACTTGGAAAAATGGATTTAGCATATCGACCAGCGATTTTGGTGTTGCAACCGGCAACGTTATTCCTTTTGCATTTTGTAAATGACAAAGCATAGAAATTGCGGCGGTGTACCGTTCGGCTTCTAGTGTTTTATCCAGTGCAAAATCTTGGGCAAACGTTCGTTCACCCAAGTCTTGGATTAGCATAAGTTTTTCTGCGCGATCGGTCGCAAATATTTTAGGTGCGCTTAGCCCAATATCATTCAAATATTTTGATATTTTCTGAAAGGAATCAAAACTTTGTAAACTTTCCCGCTTAGCATCCATTAATATGGCCGAACCATCTGGGCCCACGATCCTGAAATATCTACGATTTGAAGCATCCGGCGATATTGGGATTAGATCGCCAAAGCTCCAATCATGCGCAGATAAGAAAGAGCGATATACATTATCCATGGTCGATCAGCTTTTCATTCCATTTGATATCTGTCCAACTGAAAACAAATATACGTTCTTCGCTACCGTGTGCATTGATATCAATATTTAGTGCCGAATTGGGTGTGAAACCTGCGATTTGATCGGGCCATTCAATCAAAACGACAGCGTGTTCGAACGCATCCAATAGCCCAAGTTCTATGACTTCGCTTGGGTCACTTAACCGATAAAGATCGGTGTGCCAAACTTCTCCTATTTCTGTGTCATATTGCTGGACCAACGTAAAAGTTGGTGATGGAATGTCTTCCTCATAAAGTAAGACCGCATGTATAAGCGCACGGCAAAAATAACTTTTACCTGCTCCGACATCGCCATTTAATAAAATGATGTCACCATGCGTTAATTTCTCTGCCAGCGCAGTCGCGTAGGCAGCCGTTTCCTTGGGGCTATGAAATTGCAGGGTTTTTGAATATACCATGGACAACAAATGGCAGTTCAATTTTGGGCTGACAAGACTTTTAGTAGGTAAAACAAACCGCGGTGTGCTGTCCCATCAATGGGATGACCTGCACATTTATGCGCTGATCAGTATCATAAACTATTTCCTCTCTCCAACCTTCACGTTCATCAATCTGGCTAACGAAATCCCGAATTTCACCCCAAATGCCAGTGGGTTTAGACCGTGCACGCCACAGTTTGCTTGCATCTTGGATCGTAGATCTGCGTTCAGGATCCGTAGATAAGTTACCCCACAAAAGTGCATGCGCCTCATTCTGGTGATATAATTCACCAGAAATTGAAAAAATCGCAATTGCGCCATCTAGATTGTTCAAAAGTTCGCGATGTAATTCCAATTCCGCGGTAAAGCGTCGTGACATTGATACTTCGGCGGTTATGTCTTCGAATAAAAATGCTAAGGCCCCGTCAGGGTGCGGGCGTCCCGAAATTCTAAATGTCGCGCCAGTAGGTAAATTCCAAATTTCGGTATATGTTCCTTCGGTTGCAGCAGCGACTACGATCGCAAGTTTTTCCCTCCAAGTTGCGTAATTTTTGGGTTCTGGCATGATTTGCTTGTCCCGAAGCTTATCAAAAACCGTCAATAGGTTTGGCCGCGCACTTAAGAAGTCTGCTGGAAGTGTGGTTAGATCTATCAGCGCTGGATTGAATAGCATGAGTTGTCTGTTGCGATCGAAAATCGCAAGCCCGATGGACAGTGTCGCAAAGGTTTTTGTCAGAGTCTGAACAAAGTTTTTTTGCGCCTGTTGGGCGCGCACGATTTCAGTGACATCCAACGCATATTGAACAGAACTTTCTGGCAACGAAAATTTGTTGATATCAAACCAATGCGGGGGTTTGTTTTTATCCACTTCGAATTTCACACGTTCAACAGGATGATTTGTTGATTGCGCAAACTGAATAAGTTGACGGCCCAAGTCAGAGCCAAGTTCGCGAAATGCCAAGTTCGACATCATGATATTTCCAGACTCAGCAATCTGCCATACAGGAAATGGTGTGTTTTCTACAACATTCTGTATCATTTCTAATTCATGTTTGGCACGGCGCAATTTGTATATGTTTGATGCTGTGGCAGAATCTAACAGCTGAATCTGGATTTCGTTGTTTTGCCTTTCAACGCGTAAGATCGCTTGGTCATGTTTCCATGTCGACCTAAGTTCGCTGATGCTGTTTTTATTATTTATAAGTGACTTGGCACCTGGGAAGCGGTGTTCAAAATAAGTTAATATATCTAATAAATTATTGGTCGCTACCAGATCAACTAACATCTGATGTCCGGCTTCTGTGCTGTGCTGTAACTGATCGTCTTGAAACCAAAATGCAATTTTTTGATTTGTGTGAGGGGGTTTTGATTTCGGCGGAAAATAAGTTTTTGCAACGATTAATCCAGAAACCAACAGGACAGCAGAAATTGACACTAAAAAACCGTAATTTCAATAAGATGTCCCATAAAATTGCCCCATGATTTTGCGTTCAGAGGACGGAAAACAGGTTAATAAATCGTTAATAATGATTGATCATGATGTTAGGCCCAAGTTCTTGGGTGATATGTTCAATTTTTGCGCGATCCCAGATGATCTGAACAATTGCGCCAGAACGTTCGCTTGATTTTGTCGGGCCGGTTTCAGCATTTGCACCATTGGCGAACTTTAGCGATGCGCCAGTGCGCTCTAATAGTGTTTTTGCAATGAATAAACCTAACCCCATTCCTTTATAACCGGGGCGTTGATTGCGATCCTGTCTATGTTTTGTGGATCGAACAAATGGGTCACCAATGCGGTTCAGCATATGTTCTGGGTATCCGTTACCATCATCTGAAATGCGAATGATTATGCTTTCACTATCCCATGAATAATCCACCCATATGGCTGTGTGCGCAAAATCGACAGCATTTTGAATCATATTACGCAGGCCATGAATAATCTCAGGGTGACGATAAATTAAGGGTTGATCTGCGGGATCAAGATCACCGATGATTGCTGAATTTATAATTTTTCCGCGTTCGATGTGTGGTTCTGCGGCTTCACGCAAAACTTCGCTTAACGGGGCGTTTCTGAGGTGTAGATCATCTTTTCCTACCCGACCCATTGAATGCAAAATGTCGCGGCAACGATTTGCTTCTTGTCGAATAAGTTCTGCATCATCCTTTAATTCAGGGTATTGTGAAAGATCTTCGACTAATTCGCCTGCAGTTAATTTTATTGTCGCCAAAGGTGTGCCAAGTTCATGTGCTGCAGCTGCGATTACACCACCTAAGTCGGTAAGTTTTTGTTCCCGTGACAGCGCAATTTGAGTAGCGAACAATGCATTGCCCATTGCTGTCATTTCTTGGGTCGTTCTACGTGCGTATATACTTAGGAAAATTATCGTGATGACAATTGCAGCCCAATTCCCGAAAACAAATACTTTGGGGATTTGCATTGTAAATCCCTGAGCGGTCATCAATGGGATATAGTATTTTGCTAGTATCGACACGATTATTAACGAAATACCTCCGATTAAAACAGCTGAACGAATTCCTAAAACAGATGAGGACACCACGACCGGCGCGATAACCAAGATGCTGAATGGATTATTCAGACCACCAGTTAGATAGATCAAAGCGGAGAGTTGGAACAAATCGAAGAGCGCAAATAACAGATTTTCTGTTTCAGATAGGCGTTTGTTTTCAGGATAAAGGTACGACGCCAGTAAATTTGCAATGATCGAAAGACCAATAAACAAAAGACAATAGTCAATCGGGATTTGTAGACCATAATATTGAAGTGCTACTAAAACCGCAATGAATTGACCAACAATTGCAAACCAACGAATTGCTATGGATGTGCGTAACCTGATCCAGTTACTGCGCGTATCTTCTATAAAAAGCGAGGCGTCATCTGACATGTTTGTCGCATCCCGGTTTTCGTTTCGTTTCGAATAGCTTATATGCGCAGAGTATAACAGTGATTAGGAATAAGATACGACAATGCATAGGATGATTCAAATTACCGCAATGTTGATTGTTTGTGCAGGGCTATTGGTGTCTGTATTGTTTGCAACGGGTGTAGGTCCTTTTGCAAAAAGTGATGATCAATTTGCAGATTGTCGGACATCGGCTGTTGCAGGTGGGAGTGCGGTGATTGGTGGTCCATTCGAATTGGTTGATCATAAAGGGCGTGTCGTCACCGAAAAAGATGTGATCAAAGAACCAAGTTTGATTTACTTTGGTTACACGTTTTGCCCAGATATTTGCCCATTCGATACTGTTCGCAATGCCGAAGCCGTGGATCTATTAGCGGAACGGGGAATGTCCACCACACCAGTTTTCATTTCTATTGATCCAGAGCGCGATACCCCTGAAGCATTGGATGCATACGTCGAAAATATCCATCCAAAAATGGTGGGTTTAACGGGGACAGACGAACAGGTAAAAGCCGCGTCAAAGGCTTATCGGACGTACTATAAACGCCATGACGATGATCCCGAATACTACACCGTAGATCATTCTACACAAACCTATCTGATGCTACCTGAACATGGGTTTGTTGAGTTTTTCAACAGAAACGCAAGCGCTGAGCAAATTTCCGAAACGACTGCATGTTTCATCGAAAATAGTTAACAATATCCCGTTTGACCCCAAAGCTTTATGTCGCTAACCTAACCCTTAAATGACGCGAGAGTGGAGAAAAATTGTGAGTCCCAGCGATAGCATTGATTTAGGTGAAGATAGATCGCTTTTACTTGTCGATGATGACGAACCGTTTCTTCGCCGCCTCGCTAAAGCAATGGAAAAACGTGGATTTGAGGTCGAAACAGCAGGTTCTGTTGTCGCTGGGCGTGCAATCGCTACGGCCAGACCCCCTGCCTACGCTGTTGTAGATTTGCGACTTGAAGATGGAAATGGATTGGATGTTGTAGAAGTCCTGAGAGAAAAGCGTCCTGACAGTAGAATTGTTGTTCTGACCGGTTATGGTGCGATCGCAACTGCCGTTGCCGCAGTGAAAATTGGTGCTACGGATTATTTGGCCAAGCCTGCTGACGCAACGGACATTACGAACGCGCTCGTGGCGAACGGTGAAGATCTACCGCCACCACCAGAAAATCCGATGAGTGCAGATCGTGTTCGTTGGGAACATATTCAGCGGGTGTATGAATTGTGCGACAGAAACGTCAGTGAAACAGCCCGCCGCTTGAATATGCATCGTCGAACACTTCAGCGTATCTTGGCTAAGCGCAGTCCAAAATAATTTATAACTGATTTAGCAACGCTTGAAACGCAGCGATAAATTCGATTCTGACGTCCTTTGGTGGGCGCAGTTTTATTTCAAAATTATCGGAATAATACTGATCCACAGCGCCAAATAATTTGTCCGCCTCTTTTTCTGAAAATCCAGCAATTTTAGAGGCTTCTAAACGGGCACTATATTTATCCGCTTGTTTGATTTGTTTCTTCAAATCGGCCGGAATTTTAGCAGGCAGACCAAAACGCACGTGAATTGCTGCAGCGAGACGTTCGTCCAAATCTTCATAACCAGATCCGACAGCATGTTTGACGGGCGATATCATATCTCCGATGACATACTCGGGCGCATCATGAAGCAATGCAAACATCCGTTCCCCGACCCGCGCCTTTGGTTTGATACTTTCAAATATGCGAAGAACCAGCAAAGAATGTTCCGCTACCGAATATGGAAAGTCCCCATGTGTTTGACCATTCCAACGCGCAACAAATGACAATCCATGTGCGATGTCTTGGATCTCAATATCCATAGGCGTTGGATCTAACAGATCCAAGCGTCGTCCTGATAGCATTCGTTGCCACGCGCGTCTTTGCTTCAATTCTAACTCTCATTCTTTTCATGTGTGGTGCCAAATTTTCTGTGGTGATGCAAGTTGACGCTGTCTGGGGGCTTACAGGCTATAAAAATAGGATCCGCTGCAAGAGTTGTTTCGTATTGCATAGTATGGTAACCGACCCCAACATTATTGGAGACAAAGCAAATGACGGATTACGTTGTTAAGGACATCAACTTGGCGGATTTTGGCCGCAAGGAATTGGATATTGCGGAAACCGAAATGCCTGGATTGATGGCGCTTCGTTCCGAGTATGGCGAAAGCAAGCCACTCAAAGGTGCGCGCATCGTTGGCTCGCTTCACATGACGATCCAGACGGCAGTTTTGATTGAAACATTGGTGGAACTGGGTGCTGATGTGCGCTGGGCGTCTTGCAACATCTTCTCAACACAAGACCACGCAGCAGCAGCCATTGCAGCCGCGAACATTCCTGTCTTTGCGATCAAAGGCCAGTCATTGGAAGAGCATTGGGATTACTTGGATAAATCCTTTATGTTCCCAGAAGGCCCAAACATGATCCTGGACGATGGTGGTGATGCGACATTGTACGTTCTATTGGGCGCACGTGCAGAAGCGGGTGAAGATATCATTCCCGTGCCACAGTCCGAAGAAGAGGCCGTGATCAAGGAACAGATCAAAAAGCGCATGGAACAATCGCCAGGTTGGTTCACGAAAACCCGCGATGCGATCAAAGGCGTGTCAGAGGAAACAACAACGGGTGTGCACCGCCTGTATGAATTGGTCAAAACCGGCCAGCTACCATTCCCTGCGATCAACGTGAATGACTCGGTTACGAAATCAAAGTTCGACAACAAGTATGGGTGTAAAGAATCCCTTGTCGACGGCATTCGCCGCGCAACTGACACGATGATGGCGGGTAAAACCGCAGTTGTCTGTGGATATGGCGACGTGGGCAAAGGCTCTGCCGCGTCACTGCGCGGTGCAGGTGCGCGTGTTAAGGTAACTGAGGTTGATCCGATCTGTGCGCTTCAGGCCGCGATGGATGGGTTTGAGGTTCTAACACTCGAAGATGCTGTTGAAACGGCAGACATCTTTATCACCACAACAGGCAACAAAGACGTCATTCGCATCGAACATATGCGCGCGATGAAGGACATGGCGATTGTTGGAAACATCGGTCACTTTGACAATGAAATCCAAGTTGCACACCTAAAGAACCACAAATGGACCAACATCAAAGATCAGGTGGATATGATCGAAATGCCATCAGGCAATCGCATTATTCTGCTGTCAGAGGGTCGTCTCTTGAACCTTGGTAACGCAACTGGCCACCCATCCTTTGTGATGTCAGCCTCGTTCACGAACCAGGTTTTGGCGCAGATCGAACTTTGGACTAAGGGTGATGAATACAACAATGATGTTTACATCCTACCAAAGCATTTGGATGAAAAGGTTGCGCGCCTGCATTTGGATCGCATCGGTGTAAAGCTTACAACACTTGCCAAAGATCAAGCAGACTACATCGGCGTCACACCAGAAGGCCCATTCAAGCCAGAACATTACAGATATTAAGCGGCAAAGCTTAAACCTATTGCTTGCAAGCCCTGTGTGAAATTCATGCAGGGCTTGTTTTTTGTGCGCTCTGCGCCACAACTTCTATTCTTTCCCGCAGATTTTGTTTGTCATCGCACTGTTTTTGAATAAATCTGACTAAAGTAAATAAAATAATTCAAAAGGGTATATTATGGGAAAGCACGACGAACTGATCGAAAAGTATGCAGATGATTTGAAAAATAGGTGTGGGATGCAGCCAGACATGGACTTGTTGACAGCTGTTACCATTGGATGTGGGCCTTCTATCTACAATGCGGATGCGTCTACAGTTGCCGGGAGCCAAGAGAGCGAGTTGGAAACGGTCAAAAACAATTTTCTGATCAAGAAACTGGGCTTGTTTGATGGGCCTGAATTAATGAATGCAATTAATAGTGTGATTGAAACATATGGGCGTTCCGAACGGAACAAATACCGCGCCGTAGTTTATTACATGCTGACCAAGCATTTCGGTAAAGAGGCTGTCTATTCTTAAAGGTTTCAATTTTTAAAGACTGTTTTGAATAAATTTCGAAATAGTCTTTGCTTGGAAATCGCACCCTGTCATGTATTGTCGTTTTGTCAGGCTAGGAAGGCCGGACCCCATTTCTTTTACATTGCGGTCCAAATTTTACTGCTAAATTTGCAGTCTATTGGGGCAGATAAATCATCAACCAGCGTTGGTATTACTAAGTTCGCAGATAATCGCCCACTCCTCGGCGGTGACGGGTTGCACGGATAACCGAGAGTTTTTGACCAATACCATATCAGTCA
>CAXABH010000014.1:0-12904 GCA_963966925.1 uncultured Rhodobacterales bacterium | reverse complement strand
ACAGTTTTTTCAAATCAACCGCGCCGAAATATTCCTGGGACGCACAATTCACCAAGACCTCTGAGTCCGCTTTTTCTGCGTCCTGGTTAAGTTCGGTTGCGATCCGATCACCCCAATATTCATAAAGCGAAGATTTGTTGCCCACTTTCAGACGGCTGCCCATTTCCAAACGATAGGGTTCAATTTCATCTAAGGGACGCAGCAGACCATACAAACCTGACAAGATGCGCAAATGATCCTGCGCCCAGCGCAACGCATCTTCGTTTATCGTTGCCGCCTCAAACCCCTGATAGGTGTCACCTGCAAATGCGAACACTGCGGCTTTCTTTTCTTGTTCACCGAATTCAGAAAACCGCGTTTTATTCAGTTTGGCTAATGGTTCGGAAAGGTGCATCAAATCTCGCAAACCCTGAATCGTCAAACGATCTGCTGCCTTTGCCAATTTACTCGCATCATCGGGAAAGCGCGGTTGGCTCACCGCAACATCCGCCAGAGGCGACATATCAAGTTTTTTGGCAGGCGAGACGACTACAAGCATTTGAACATCCTTTTGTGTAAATGAATTAGAGTGATGTTAGACACTATTCAACCAACTTCACAGAGTTGTTAAGAAGATCCACGAGTGCAACGGACATTCAATGCGCTGCAATAACGGCCAGAAATGCCTGACCGAACCGTTCACCGCGTCGTTCACCCAAGATACGGGTCATCGAAACAGCATCCCGTGGTTTTAGTTCCGCGATTTTCGCCAACAGTGATGCGGAACAACTCATGGGTTTTTCGGTGCCACATTCACCCCTCATCAAATCTGCCTGCGCCTCTAGCAGTTGGTCATAAACAGTGCCCTCATTGCGACCTGCAAATTTTTTGCGACTGGGGTGCATACCTTGCACTTCTCCGGCGATCACCTCTAGGAATGCTGTGCCATAGGTATCCAGTTTTTTTGACCCTATTCCGTTGATTTTTGCCATTTCATCGAAATTTTTGGGACGCTTTTGCGCCATCTCGATTAGGGTTTTATCATTGAACACGATATAAGCGGGCACATCCGCCTGTTCCGCCAGAAATCGACGCTTGGCCTTAAGTGCCGACAAAAGGGGTGCATCTTCATCCGATACCAGGGTTTTAACGGATGGTCGTGATTTTTCGACCTTCAGCGTGTCCATGCGCAATGTAATGGATTGTTGGTCCTTCAAAATGGACAAACCCGCCTGCGTCATACACAGTGCGCCATGACGTGCAGGATCAGGGCGCGCCAGATCATAGCCCATCATTTGTCTAAAAATACCTTGCCAATTTTGTTTACTGATATCGCGGCCCACACCAAATGTTGGTAAATCTGTGTGCCCGTGTTGACGCATTTTTTCGGTGTCTGCCCCGACAAGAATATCGATCAAATGACCGGCGCCAAAACGTTCATCCGTTCTTAGCATCGCAGATAGCGCTTTGCGAACAGCCGTAGTGCCATCAAAGGTTTCAGGTGGTTTTTCGCATAGGTCACATTTGCCGCATTGTTGCGCCTGTTCCCCAAAATATCCCAACAATACCGTGCGGCGACATTCCAACGCCTCTGCCAAACCCAAAAGTGCATTCAAACGCCCATGATCCGCATGGCGTCGTTCGGGTGGGGCAAGGCTTTCATCAATTTGGGTACGCCGGAAACGAATATCTTCTGCACCGTATAGCGTTAGTGTTTCGGCCTCGGCTCCATCGCGCCCAGCACGTCCGATTTCCTGATAATACGCCTCGATTGATTTGGGTAAATCGGCATGCGCCACCCAACGAATGTCGGGTTTATCCACCCCCATGCCAAAGGCCACAGTTGCAACAACAATCAGGCCTTCTTCCTTGTTAAAGCGTTCCTCAACCACACGCCGTTCCACGGGGTCCATTCCACCGTGATAAAAACAGGTTTGGTGGCCTTCGTCTGCCAACGCCTTGGCCAGACTTTCGGTTTTTGCACGTGTTCCGCAATACACAATGCCCGATTGCCCACGTCGCGCGTCAGCATAGTCAATAATCTGTCGGCGTGGATTATTTTTAACGGCAAACGCCAAATGAATGTTCGGTCGATCAAACCCCTGCAAAAACGTTTTAGGAGGATGGTCATCAAACAAACGCGTGACGATTTCAGCACGTGTTTCAGCATCCGCCGTGGCGGTAAAAGCGGACAAAGGCACGCCCAACTGACGGCGTAATTCGCCAATTCGCAGATAATCAGGACGGAAATCATGGCCCCACTGACTGACGCAATGGGCCTCATCCACCGATATCATACCGACACGATACCGACGTAATACCGACGTGATTTGAGCGGACCCCAAACGTTCGGGTGCAAGGTATAAAAGACGCAGGGACCCATCCTCAAGACCTGCGAAAATTTCATCATTTTCTTCAGGGGTATTGGCCGATGTCAGCGCCCCTGCCCCGATACCGATCGACCGCAACGCACGCACCTGATCCCGCATCAACGCGATCAAGGGGGATACCACAATAGTGACCCCATCGCGTAACAGCGCAGGTAATTGATAACATAGGGATTTTCCGCCACCGGTCGGCATGATTGCTAGGACATTTTCACCCTGTGTCACAGCGTCAACAATGTCTTTTTGTCCGGGTCTGAATTCATCAAACCCGAATACATCGCGCAAAACTGCTGATGCCTGCGTCATTATTTACCTTGATTGCTGCTCTTTTGGGCAATGTCCCATAGGTCAGTGACCATGACAAGCCACTGAATAGCCAAATATCATAGGTATCTGTTTTATTTAAAGAAACGCGCGAAATATTTCAGGCAGAATGTAATTTTGCAGTGAAATGACAATAATGAATGCCACCAATGGTGCCAAATCCATTGGACGTGTATCTGGCAAAATGCGGCGGATCGGGTGGTAGATCGGTTCCAACAATTTGTTCAACCCAACCCAAATTTGCGCAACCAAGGGCTGATGAAGATTAAGTACCTGGAAATTGATAAGCCAACTCATGATGATATGAATAATCATCATAAAATACACAACGTTTAGGATCAGTTGCAAAGGTCCGTAAATTGCCATCATGGTGAACACTCCTTGGTTACACAGGAGGTAAGGTTTTTTGTTCGAAAGGACAAGGGTTTGTAATTTTATTGGTTACCCAAAATATATGAATCAATCGACTGAATTTGTTCATTGGTAAGCTTAAGACCCAACCTTGTGCGCCGCCACACAAAATCATCTGCTGTTTGAACAAATTCGTTTTCAATACCCCAGTCCAACTCTGCCGCCGTTACGTTGCACCCAAAATCCTGTTTTCCATCAGATGTTTGCGCGACTTTGGCAATAATCTTTTCCGCATTCGTCCCATACATTCGAACCATGCGCGTTGCCCAAGTTGACGTCAAAAAATCATAGCTATCCAACAAGTTTTTCACCAATGCGTCGAACCCATCTACATTAAAATCGCCCCCAGGTAATGGAACACGTTTTGTCCATGGCGCGGATTTGGCGCCCAATGCATTTTCAATTTCAACCAACGCACTTTCCGCTAATTTTCGATAAGTTGTGATTTTCCCACCAAAGATATTCAAGACAGGGGCTGTGTCATCTGCGCAATCAATCTTCAACACGTAATCACGCGTGGCGGCCGATGCCGACGATGCACCATCATCATAAAGCGGACGGACACCCGAAAATGTCCAGACAATATCATCATTAGTCACTGGCGTTTCAAAATACTGGGACGCAAAATTTAGTAGATATGCCTGTTCTTCTGCTGTGCATTCAACGGGTTCATTTGGATCCAGATGATCTTGGTCCGTGGTCCCAATCAAGGTGAAATCATTTTCATAGGGGATGGCAAAGATGATGCGCCCATCCGTTCCCTGAAAAAAATAGGCTTTATCATGGTCAAATAATTTGTGGGTAACAATGTGGCTACCACGAACCAACCGCACGCCTTCATTTGTTTTCAAACCTAATGTTTGCCCCAATAACTCACCCACCCAAGGGCCAGCGGCGTTTACAATCATTTTGGTCGTTATTTCGTGTCTATCTTGGGTTTTTTGATCCAATAATGTGACAACCCAGTGATCTGCATGGCGCTGCGTTGCAATCACCTTGGTTCGTGTCATTACATGCGCACCACGTTGTTTTGCATCCTGTGCATTTAATGCCACAAGCCTTGAATCTTCGATCCAGCAATCAGAATATTCAAACGCCTTTGCAAAGGAATTTTTCAGCGGTTGACCTTCTGCCGCGGTTTGCAAATTTAATGTTTCGGTCGCTGGCAAAATCTTGCGACCACCCATGTGATCATACAAAAACAGGCCAAGTCGTATCAACCAATCCGGTCGGCGACCCTGCATCCATGGCATAACTTTTCGCAGTAAACGGGATGTTGGGGTGCTATTGTCAAATCGCATATCAGGCGCGAGTGGTAGAACAAAACGCATTGGCCAACTGATGTGCGGCATAGCATGTAACAAATGTTCGCGTTCAATCAGTGCTTCTTTGACCAAACGGAATTCAAAGTATTCTAGATAACGCAACCCGCCGTGAAATAGTTTTGTCGAGGCCGATGATGTCGCAGAAGCAAGGTCATTCATCTCTGCCAGACCCACGCGATACCCGCGACCAACGGCGTCGCGCGCGATACCACATCCATTAATACCGCCCCCAATAACGAAAATATCGAAATCATATTCAGACATTAAAAAAGCCCCTTAACCAAATTTGTCTTATTATGCGCTTATTTTCGCTTTTGTTCAATATTGTTCGTTTATTTTCGTTTTTGTTCGTTTTATAAATTCACAACTTGGCCTGTACGAGCACTTTGTTGGGCTGCCTGCCCCATGCGAACGGCCCACATCCCATCTGTCATCGACACCTCTGGATGTCCACCGCTGCGCACCATATCCACAAATTTCTGATGTTGATAAAATGTAGATCCGTTGTGATCCCCCGCAGCCAAAATTGTTGGATCGACGGGAATTTCCTTTTCAATTGGGCCTTTTGGATGACGCGGACTTACGATTAGTTTTGGTGTTGGGCTGGGTCCCAATGTGTCTGTTGGCCAGAACCGTTCAGGGCCAGGCACCAAAGATTCGATGACCCCATCAGGCCCAGTTGCAATGATGTGTTCCTGAAATTCTGCTCCTTCAGCAAACATGCACAATTCCAACATTGCGCGTGCTCCGCTTGCGAAATCAACAATCACATATCCATGATCCCAGATATCAGGCACCTGACCGTCATAAGTTTCATTTAAATGGTTCACTGCCTGCCCACCTGACGCCATGACACGAACAGGGTCTGATTTCAGTATCAAACGCATCAGATCAAAAAAATGGCAGCACTTTTCAACAAATGTTCCACCACTATTTTCATTAAAGCGGTTCCAATCTCCTACCTTTTCCAGAAACGGAAATCGATGCTCGCGAATGGTTAACATTTGTGTGCCACCAGTAGACGCGTCCAAGTTATCGATCAATGCAGCAACGGGTGGCATGTAACGATATTCCATCGCAACCCAAACGGGCGCCGTATACTGCGATTGAAACCGCATAATTCGATCTGCACCATCCTGCTGGGTGAACAGGGGTTTTTCCATAAGGATCGGGCGGTGTGGTGCATCCAGTGCGCATTCCAACTGACGCAAATGTTCGTGATTTGGTGAAACAACCAGCAAACAATCAATATCCGGCGCATTCAAAACGTCTAGTTCACTATCAGCGAATGTCGCCATAGGCGCCAGATCAGCAGCAGCGGCACGCATGCCTGCATCTGGTTCATAAATCACGGACGCCTCAACATCCGAGAGCAATGCAATATTGCGCAAATGTTCTTGTCCCATCATCCCGCAACCGATTATTCCGTATTTAATCGTTTTCATGACTGTTCCTATTTTATGCGTGCCACGTATTGGGCAACGTTTGAGTTGATCCAGCTTATGGAAAATTCAACGGGTTGTTCGCGTTGGTCAAAACTTAGCCGATCAACGCAAACTGATGTTTCATTTAGGTTTAGATATTCTGGACACCACATTGGTTTTGGACGCAACCCAATTCGATCCTCGACCCGTGTGATCCATAGATCCAGCGATTTACGATAATACACATATAACGCTTCATTCAGGTCATCGGCCGATATTTGTGCAGCATGATTTGCGTCCAACCAGATTTCTTCCAACACGGCGGGTATATCATTTAAATACCGCATTCGACGTATCCTAAAGCCATCAGAATTAGACCCAAAATAGGGAAATTCGGCTGGTTTGGTCCGTTTTGAGACATCCAAAACCTCTGCCCGAGGAAGGCCACCACCCTCTAACAATTCAACTCGAAAGAACGAATAGATTGAGTTCACTTCTGACTTTGATCGAATGTAATTTCCCGACCCTTGGACGCGCTCTAACAATCCCTGCTGTTCAAGTTCAGCAAGTGCTTTGCGCAATGTACCAACAGACGTCGACAATTGTGCCGCCAGATCTCGTTCTGTTGGCAGGCGTGAACCATTCTCTAACCGGCCCGCGGCAATATCGCGGATCAGCAACTCGCTTATCTGAAGATATTTAGGCAGGCTTTGTTGTGTACTCATCAGATCCAAGAACAAAAAATTGATACACTATTGATCTACTATAAATCTGATGCTACGCAAGTGGTAATTCAAAGGATGAGGCTTCATGACTGTTGTTCCCATAACATCGCCAGATTTAAACGCAGCAGAAGTATCGTGGTTTTCAGCGCTATGTTCAGATGATTATCAATTTCTGGGAAAACCCGATGGATCATTGCGATCATCGTGGGATCACTGCAGTACGATCGTAAAAACCGCAGAAGAACACGGATTTCGCAATATTTTATGCCCTTCATCTTATCAGGTTGGCCAAGACACCCTTAGCTTTGTCGCAGGCTGTGCGCCAATCACGGATCGAATAAATATGTTGGCAGCTGTGCGATGCGGAGAAATGCAGCCTATCATGCTAGCGCGTACTATTGCGACCCTAGATCACATGATGCAGGGGCGATTAACCGTGAATATCATCAGCAGCGATTTTCCGGGCGAAAAAGCAGATAGCGCATTTCGTTATCAACGGTCGCGTGAAGTGGTGGAAATCCTAAAACAGGCCTGGACACAGGATGAAATAAATTATCAGGGCGATGTTTATAATTTCGAAGGCCTTACAACAGATCCAGCCAAACCATATCAAACGGGCGGACCATTGTTATATTTTGGCGGCTACTCGCCCGCTGCACTGGAATTATGCGGACAACACTGCGATGTTTATTTGATGTGGCCCGAACCCAAAGAACAAATCGCACAGCGTATGAAGGCCGTCAATGCAGTCGCTGAACGCTATAATCGCACATTAGACTATGGTTTAAGAGTACACGTAATCGCACGTGATACCGAAGCAGAGGCAAAAGAATACGCAGATTACATTGTTTCAAAGCTTGACGATGAACATGGCCGCAAAATCCGCGAACGAGCGCTGGACAGCACATCTTTGGGCGTTTCACATCAGGCAAAAAATCGTGATATTGCGGATGAATTTGGTTATGTCGAACCCCATCTGTGGACGGGTGTTGGGCGTGCACGTTCGGGGTGTGGGGCGGCCATTGTTGGGTCTGCTGATCAAGTACTTAGTGAACTTGAAGCCTATCAAAAAATGGGCATTCGTGCTTTTATATTGTCAGGTTACCCACATATTGATGAATGCAAACATTTTGGCACCAAAGTGCTGCCAAATATGAAAACATGTTCGCTGCCACACGCATATGGACGTGTGCCAGCGAAAACACCAATGACGCCCTTGGGCGCAGGAGTTAGAAAATAATGGAACGCATTTCCCTTAATCAGGACATAAATCTTTCTCGGATCGTCTACGGCATGTGGCGATTGGGTGATGACGCAAACACAAGTCCTGAACATGTTCGCGCCAAAATCGATGCCAGCCTAGATCAAGGTATCACATCATTTGACCAGGCAGATATTTATGGCGGTTACGAAGCCGAGGAAATTTTGGGAAATGCATTGTCCGGCACTGCATTGCGCAACAAAATGGAGATCGTAACCAAATGCGATATCATCGCGCCAGTTGGCCGATATTCAGACGCGACTGTGAAATATTATGACACATCGCGCGCGCACATCATGTCATCTGTTGATCATTCACTTCGCTTGATGTGCATTGATCATATCGATCTATTGCTAATTCACCGTCCAGACCCATTGATGGATCAACATGAAACGGGTGCCGCATTGGATGAAGTGATCGTATCTGGCAAAGTTCGCAGTGTTGGTGTGTCAAATTTCCGACCCTATGATTGGGAACTTTTGCAATCGGCAATGAAAAACCAACTTGTTACCAATCAAATTGAACTAAGCGTTTTGGCACACGAGGCGTTCGTGAATGGCGATGTCGCCTTTCACCAGCGGATCGAAACCCCCTTGATGGCCTGGTCCCCATTGGCAGGTGGCGCGCTATTTTCTGGAGATCATCCAGAGGTTATGAATACATTGTCCAGAGTGGCAACAGAAAATAACGTCGATGAAACCGCCGTTGCGATTGCATGGCTCTTGGCACATCCTTCTCGCATACTACCTGTGCTTGGGACGAATTCGCTTGAACGGATAAAAGGCATGTCAGCCGCACTAGACGTGAAAATGGATCGCCAAACATGGTATGAAATTTACACGGCCGCGCTTGGACGTGAAGTTGCGTAAGGATTAGAATGACAACGCCAATAAATTTTGATGAGCGCGCGTTTCGCGACGCATTAGGTACGTTTGTGACAGGTGTTACTATTGTCACGTGCGACGGTCCTGACGGACCTATTGGGATAACAGCCAACAGTTTTTCCAGCCTATCACTCAACCCACCTCTGGTGCTGTGGTCACCCGCAAAATCGTCACGCCGTTATGAACCTTTTGTCACCGCAAAAACATTCGCTGTGCATATAGCGTCCCATGATCAGCTGGATACGTGCAACGGTTTTGCCAAATCAGCACAGGGCCCTGATGGTTTGGAATGGCAACATTCCGATACTGGTTGTCCGTACATCGATGGTGCGGTGACGCGGTTTATGTGCGAACAATACACGACCTTTGATGGTGGTGATCACACGATCATCGTGGGCAAGGTTACAGATTTTTCTACCAATGATTCCGCTCCGCTTATTTTTTCACGTGGCGCATACAGCAGAGTTTGATTGATATTAGGTGGGCGCAGGTCCCGTGGATTCACCCACAACCAACTCTGCCTCTAGCAATTTTTTTGTTATAGGGGCGTCTGGATTATAAATCTGATCCATTAACATCTGCGCGACAATACGGCCTGCCTCTCGAACAGACGAACGTGTCGCAGTAAAGATTGGAACATTTTGCCCATTCTTCAGGTAAGACAGGTCATCATCATGTGTAATAATTGAAACATCTTTGCCCACAACCAATCCACACTCTTGAATAGCGCGGCGCACGCCAATTGCAGTAATCATTGATGCAGAAACGATCGCAGTCGGGGCGATTTTTTGTGACAACATTTCTTTGGTTGCGTGGTATCCAAAAACCTCAGTCATTTCGGCGTTTCTGACCAGTACCGTATCAACCTCAAATCCGCGAGATTCCAATGCATCACGATATCCCAGGTGGCGACGCCGCGCAAAATCCAGCGTATCCAGACCATTAATCAAACCGATGCGTCGATGCCCCAAATCCAACAAAAACTCAGTCGCACGCCGAAAAGAATCTCGATTATTAACATCGACCCAACTGTAAGAGGCATTCAAACCAGATGATCGCCCGTGAACCACAAATGGAAGACCAATATCTTCTAAAATACCAATGCGTTCATCGTTCACTTTTGGTGCCTGCAACACCACTCCATCCACAGCGCCTCGGCGCATCAATGACCGATAAATATCCTGCTCTTCTCCGTCTTGAACCAACGAAAACCGCATATCATACTTGTTTGATTTATAGACCTCAGATTCGCCCGCCATGAAATCCCCGAAAATAGGATTCACAAGTTCATGACTGGTTGCTTCGGGCAAAACATGGCCAATTGTCATCGAACGACCCGTTGCAAGTGTAGATGCGCCTCGGTTCGGAATATAATTGTATTTGCGTGCAGCCGTTTCAACACGATGCCGTGTCTTTTCACTTACTTCTGGATAGCCGTTTAAAGCACGAGAAATCGTGGTCTGAGAAAGTCCCAAAACATTAGATAACTCTTTCAAGTTCACTTAGGCGTCCTTTTTCAAAGCGGTTTCAAATTAGCAAATATTTGAATTTGGTTAGCTCTGGTTTTAAATTTCTTTGTTATTGCTGTCAAAACCTTTGTTTAAAAGATTTTTTTAATATTTTTAAGGGTTTTCTATTGACAACCACTGTGCATGTGCGGGTAAAAGTAATGATCCAAAGCGCTTTCAAAATTTTGGATAAAATCACGTAAAACTCTGTTGGAGGATAACTGTAAATCGTAATATTAAAAAGCCGGTCAAATTGCACTGGCTTGCATATATTAAGAGACCTGTAAGACCTATCTGTTTGCTGGGGATAGCTTACCAATTCCGCACAGATTACGAACACGACTTGACCCAGAAAATGGGTAAATGTTAGCGATAGACATTGGTATAAGAGCGCTGATACGCCTATCAACATACCGACCAGTGAAGACAAAGAAACATAAAAAATTGGGAGAAATTTTTATGACTATCAACTTCAAAACACTAGGTGCGGCAGCTGTTGCATCTTTCACACTTGCTGGTGTTGCAAGTGCTGACGTGTGTGACACGCCATCAAAATTAGGTGACCTAGGTCGCTTTGACGGTGAAGTCATCACCATTGCCGGCTCAATGGAAGGCAAAGACGAAGAGATGCTAACAAACACTGTCAGCTGCTTTGAAAAAGCAACTGGTGCCGTTGTTAAATACTCAGGCTCACGCGATTTTGCTGCATTGATCGTCGCCGATTTGCGTTCAAACAACGCGCCAAACATCGCGATCTTCCCACAGCCAGGTTTGGCGGGTGATATGGCGAAAGAAGGCCACTTGGTCCCACTAGGCCAAGATTCTGCAGACTGGATGGCCGCGAACTACGGCGCGGGCCAATCATGGGTTGATCTGGGCACATATACGGACGCTGATGGCAACAAAAGCTTCTACGGTTTTGCATTCAAAATGGACCTAAAGTCATTGGTTTGGTATTCACCAGAGCAGTTCGAAGACAACGGTTATGAAATTCCATCAACAATGGAAGAGCTAATCGCATTGTCAGACCAAATGGTTGCAGATGGTAATACACCATGGTGTATCGGTGTGGAATCTGGAAACGCGACTGGTTGGACAGCGACAGACTGGATGGAAGACTTGATGCTACGCACAACGTCGCCTGAAAACTATGACCGCTGGGTATCAAACGATCTACCGTTCAACAGCCCAGAAGTTTTAAACGCAATGAAAGTGTACGGCCAATTCTCACGCAATGACGATTATGTTGCGGGTGGCGCGTCATCAGTTGCGACAACATTCTTTGGGGATGCACCAAAGGGTCTATTCTCATCACCAGCAAGCTGCATGATGCACCGTCAGGCGTCATTCATTCCGGCGTTCTTCCCGAAAAAAGGCGAAGAAGTTGCAAACGGTGAAGCAGACTTCTTCTACTTCCCACCGTATGCATCAATCGACCTAGGTAACCCAGTGTTAGGTGCGGGTACTCTTTGGACAATGACCAAAGATTCACCAGCGACACGTGCTTTCTTTGAATACATGAAAGAAGCATCAGCACACGAAGCGTGGATGTCACAGGGTACATTCCTAACAGCGCACAAAGGTGCAGACCTTGGTGCGTACGCCACACCAGCACTTCGTAAGCAAGGCGAAATTCTATCAAACGCGACAACATTCCGCTTTGACGCTTCTGACCTAATGCCAGGTGCGATCGGTGCGGGCGCGTTCTGGTCAGAAATGACTGCCTTTGCAAACGGTCAAGATGCACAAACAACTGCCGACAACATTCAGGCAGCTTGGGACGCAATCAAGTAATTAGGATTGCAAACACCACAGCGAAAGGGCGCCATTGTGCCCTTTCGTCAATTTGAAACATTTTTTAATCGTTCCGGATCCAATCATGCGTTCAATCAATCATGTCATCGCTGGCAATAGTTTGGCAATTCTGCTGACAGTTGTAATTCTTTTACCCACAACTGCAGTTGTTGCCTTTGTTGCGACCGGACCGATTGATGACTTTTTTGCAAATATTGGTATTTGGCTGCACCGCGCAAACGCATGGTCATTTCCAGAATTTGACACCATTGAACGCTTTGCAAAGATTGGTTTTGCAATCCGTGCAATCTTTATCGCGGTCGGTATTTCATTTTTATACTTTTGGATTTCAAACTGGTTGAACATGGGTCTGGCGCGTGCGTCATCACGCGGATCACTGGGCCGTCAGTCCACTATTATCGAGGCAATCCAGCCATGGGTTTTTGTTGGTCCAGCACTTGTTTTACTGTTGTTATTCTTATTAGTTCCAGCATTCTCAACACTCAGCCTTTCGTTCCAAGAGGCAGATGGCACGCCGACTGTACGCAACTATGCATTCCTTTGGGACTCATCCGCCCTTGGTTATCTGCAGTTTCGACTTGCGATGCGAAACAGCTTGATGTGGCTGATTCTTGTGCCAACATTCTGCATTTCTCTGGGATTATTGATCGCTGTTTTGGCCGACTCTGTGCGGTGGGGTATTGTTGCCAAAACGCTGATATTTGTTCCCCTGGCAATTTCTTTTGTCGGCGCTGCGGTGATTTGGCGAAATATCTTTGCAGGTGGCGGGATTGAAGCACAGCAAACCCTCGTAGGGTGTCAAATAGCTCTCATCAACGGCTTTCTCTAACGAGTAAGAAGCTGTTGGATCTTGGTTTTCAC
>CAXABH010000013.1:0-13138 GCA_963966925.1 uncultured Rhodobacterales bacterium | reverse complement strand
ATCCCCCAAATATTGATCAAGGCGATCAAGCTCGGCGACCAATAGGTTGTTACGTGCTTCTTCTTCACGGCGCTGCATACGACCAAACCGAATATGGCTTAGGTTTTTGACCCATTCAAAATAGGACACTGTAACACCACCCGCGTTGGCATACATATCAGGGATGATAACAACGCCCTTATCGCGTAAAATTTCATCGGCACCCGCTGTCACAGGACCATTCGCTGCCTCAATAATCACCTTGGTATCAATGCGCGCTGCATTCTCCAGATTAATGACCCCCTCTAGCGCCGCTGGGATCAGAATATCACAAGCCTTTTCCAGTACACTTGATCCGTTTTCGACATATGTCGCGCCATCAAACCCTTTTACACCGCCTGTTGCCATGATGTGCGCACGAAGCGCTTCGACGTTAATCCCATCATCATTGGTCAGTGCGCCATCACGTTCGATAATCCCAGTGATCAAGCAGTTATCTTCTTCTTGTAGGAATTTTGCCGCGTGATAGCCCACGTTACCCAATCCCTGAACCACAACCCGTTTATTATCTAGGCTGCCCTCTAATCCAGCGATTTTCATGTCCTCTGGGTGGCGGAAAAATTCGCGCAGCGCATATTGGACGCCACGACCCGTTGCCTCGGTCCGGCCCTGAATCCCCCCTGCGTTGATGGGTTTACCCGTAACACAGGCGCGCGCATTGATATCGGTTGTATTCATTCGCGCATATTGATCGGCGATCCACGCCATTTCACGCTCACCCGTTCCCATGTCTGGGGCAGGCACGTTTTGTGAGGGGTGGATCAAATCACGTTTGATCAGCTCATAGGCAAAGCGACGCGTAATCGCTTCAAGTTCATGTTCTTCATATTGACGAGGATCAAGGCACAAGCCCCCTTTTGATCCCCCAAACGGCGCCTCAACCAGCGCACATTTGTACGTCATCAGCGCAGCCAGCGCTTCGACTTCGTCTTGGTTCACATCCAATGAGTAACGAATACCGCCCTTCACAGGCTCCATATGTTCGGAATGAACCGACCGATATCCGGTGAATGTATGAATATCACCGCGCAAACGAACACCAAACCGGACAGTGTAGGTCGCGTTACACACACGAATTTTTTCTTTCAAACCATCCGGCAAATCCATCAGCTGGACTGCACGGTTATACATTATTTCAACGCTCTCGCGAAAACTAGGTTCATTAACAGACGACGACATTGTCTACCTCCACAACTTTGGGTCTGGTCGTGAATATGAACGACCAAACCTTATTCTAATAATAACGAACCTGTGTATTTCTAGCCCTTTGCTCCAATTACTATCCCTTTGATATAACTTTCGTGGTAAAATCACGAAGAAGGGCCATCAAATACATACACAAAAAACCTGCTCAGGCCGTCAACATGGCCCAAGCATGAGATGCAATACTGTAGATGTGGTTAACGACGTACGATGATTTCGTATCCCGCTTCTTCGGGTTCGTCGTCGGTCATCTCGGCTGGGAATCCAGGGGCGCGAATGTCCAACCCTGTCGCGTCCTCTAGACGCTTAATGATATTAGGTGAGAGTTCTCTTGAGCCATAACGTTCAATCCCATCATTAAAAATCGAAATTAATAGCGGATTCAGCTCTAAGGGGATATTTGCGCTATCTGCCACTTTTTGAAACAACCCAATATCTTTGGCCACCAAATCCATGGTGAAGGATATGTCACGTGAACCGTTTAGAATGACTTGGCTTTCGGTTTCATGAACGAATGATGTACCCGATGAAACAGCGATTGCCTCATACGCAACACCTAGATCCATACCTGCCCCCTTGGCGACAGTCAGTGCCTCGGCACAAGAAACAAGGTTCGCCGTCGCCAAGAAGTTTGTGATAACCTTCAAAACACTGGCCGAACCCAAATCACCCGTATGCAGAATGCGGCGCCCCATGACAGTTAGAAACGGCAATACGGTTTCAAACGTGGCGCGATCACAGCCTGCGAAAATTGCAATATTACCGGTATCTGCACGATGGCATCCGCCCGATACAGGACAATCCACAGCAGCACCACCGCGTTCCATAACCATAGCGCCCAGGCGTTTGACCTCGGCCTGATCTGTGGTGGACATTTCCAACCAAATTTTCCCCTCACGTACATGCGGCAGCATCTGATCGACAACGGCGGCTGAAATTGCGGGGCTGGGCAAACATGTGATGACAATATCGCAATGTTCCATCAGATCTGCAGGGCTATTGCCCCGTGACGCGCCGCGCGCCACAAAATCGGCAACGCGTGCATCATCCAAATCGTGGATAGTTAAATCAACGCCATTGCGCAGCAGGCTACCCGACAGTTTTGCACCAACATTCCCCAAGCCGATAAAGCCAACTTTCATCACAATTCTCCCTAAGTTTTGATGCGACCGTGCCACGCGGAACTGAGTAAAAACCGCACATTTGCGACATCCAAATCTGTTTGTGCAAATTCGCGCAAATTGCGTGTGCAGACACACACCCCACAACCTTGCATGGCAGTAACGCGCGCCCTAGGTTTGCATGGAAAGGAGACACACGATGTCACTACGCCCTATTACAGAAATGCGTCACGCCCAACCCACGATGGAGGGTGCAGGTGTGCATTTGCATCGCGCATTTGGGTTCCAAGACCCAAGCGAGCTTGACCCGTTTCTACTGTTTGATGATTTTAGAAACGAACACCCCGAGGATTTTTTGCGCGGATTCCCATGGCATCCCCACCGTGGCATTGAAACAATCACCTATGTGCTGTCAGGAACTGTTGAACATGGTGACAGTCTGGGCAACGAAGGCACATTGGGCGCGGGCGATGTCCAATGGATGACAGCGGGTTCTGGTATTCTTCATCAGGAAATGCCCAAAGGTAACTCAAACGGACAAATGCATGGGTTTCAACTGTGGGCCAACCTGCCCTCTTCGTTGAAAATGACAGCGCCGCGGTATCAGGATGTGCAAGGCACAGACATTCCTGAAATCATTGATGATGATGGCACGCGCGTCAAAGTGATTGTCGGTAATTTTTGGGGCAAATCTGGCCCCGTTGATGGCATTGCTACAGATCCACAGTATTTGGACATCTATGTGCCAGCAGGTGTGAAGAAAACATTTAAGGTTGATACCTATCGCAAGGCGTTCGCCTATGTATTTGAGGGCACAGGTGCCTTTGCAGATGCCAGCGCCCCCCAAGGCGTGTTGTTGGAAAAAGAAGTCATGGGCGAAGAAGTCAATATCCGCGACATGTCAGGCAACCGGACGCTGATAAAATTTGGAACAGGCGAAGAAGTCACCGTTCAGGCAGGCGAAGAAGGTATTCGTTTCCTATTGATTTCGGGCGCGCCCATTCAGGAACCTGTCGCATGGCATGGCCCCATCGTCATGAACACGCGCGAAGAATTAATGCAGGCCTTCTCAGAATTGCGCAACGGCACCTTTATTAAACCTGCCCACTAGAGGGTTAAATCTGGGGTTCTGCGGATGGCATCACCATGCGCAGAACCATTTCCCGATAATGCGATTTCACTTGATGCAACTTTAACCGTCCATCAGGGCGATACCACGTTATAACTTCTGTGAGCATTCCAATGATGGCCAGCGTGGTGATACGTGTATCTGCAATATCAAAGACCTGAGTGTTTTTCCCAGATACCAAAATCGCCTCAAGCGCATCCTCATATTGGCGTCGCAGTGCTTCGATTTTTGCAAAATTTGCGTCGTTCAAGTTTCGCAATTCCATATAGGCGATAAACACCGCATCCCGTCGTGCTAAATGGTAATCAAGGTGGAAATTCAAAAATTGGCTCAACTGCTCGGTCGGATCATTTAAGCATCCAACACCGCTCCAGGCCAACAACAACTCGGACATATGTTCACTCATGATTGTGAACAAAAGCGCCTGTTTATCTTTGGTGTAATTATAAATGGTGCCCACTTGCACCCCCACTGCAGACGCCAATTGACGCATGGAAACCGCTGCATACCCATGCTGTGCGAATAAGCGTTCGGCGTTTTGACGAACAAGCATTCGTGTATTTTGTGAGTAAGATCCGATAGTTCTGGGCATATCCGCACCCTAGCGCTGTTTCTAGGAAAGCAAAACCGTAATTTTCAAACGCATTCAGCTGTGCAAATTTACACCTTGCACGTTGCACAGGACCGGGAATGCAGGTACATCGCGGGTAGGTTAAGAATTGAAGTTAAGGAGCCTTTGGATGAACCAACCATTACGCTTGGGGATTGCTGGTCTGGGGACAGTCGGTGCGGGTGTCGTCAAAATCATTCAGTCAAAATCCGAATTGCTCCGAATGCGCACGGGACGCGACATTGAAATTGTCGCTGTTTCTGCCAGAAGTGCGGGCAAAGACCGCGGTGTCGATCTGTCTGCCTATCGTTGGCACGATGATCCCGTTAGCCTTGCTAACTCAGATGACATTGATGTGTTTGTCGAATTGGTTGGGGGCGATGAAGGCCCCGCAAAAGATGCAACAGAAGCCGCGTTGAAATCTGGCAAAGACGTTGTCACCGCGAATAAGGCAATGTTGGCGCACCATGGGCAGGCCCTGGCAGAATTGGCAGAAGGAAACGGTTTGACGATCCGTTATGAGGCAGCTGTGGCGGGCGGCATCCCGATCATCAAATCCCTAACCGAGGGACTAGCAGGCAACAAAATCAACCGTGTGATAGGTGTGATGAACGGCACCTGCAACTATATCCTGACCCGCATGCAATCTGCCGGCCTAAGTTATGATGACGTGTTTGCCGAAGCCGATGCCCTTGGGTATCTTGAGGCAGATCCAAACTTGGACGTAGGCGGCATTGATGCGGGCCACAAATTGGCTCTTTTGTCGGCCATTGCCTATGGCGTTCAGGTTGATTTCGATGCGGTGAAATTGGAAGGCATCGGACAAATTTCGATTGATGATATTAATCATGCCGCTGACATGGGTTATCGCATTAAATTGTTGGGTGTTTCGCAGATGACCCAAAATGGTCTGGAACAACGCATGACACCCTGTTTGGTTCCTGAAACATCACCGCTGGGCCAGTTAGAAGGCGGAACAAACATGGTCGTCGTCGAAGGAGACGAGGTTGGTCAAATCGTTCTACGTGGAGCGGGTGCAGGCGAAGGCCCCACCGCCAGTGCAGTCATGTCAGACGTTTTGGATTTGGCGCGTGGCGTTCGCATTCCAACCTTTGGCCAACCAGCTGATACGCTTGGAACAGCGACTGCGGCGCAGGGCGATACACCCGCACCCTATTATTTGCGCATGGAACTGTTGGATCGCCCAGGATCGCTTGCCACTGTTGCCGCAGCATTGGGTCAACACGAGGTTTCGATCCACCGGATGCGCCAGTATGATCACGAAGGCGATAATGCACCGGTATTGATCGTCACACACGCAACAAGCCAAAGCGCGCTAACAGCTGCACTTGCAGATCTAAAATCACACGATGCCGTTATTGGCACGCCAGTCGCCTTGCGCATTGAACAGATTTAAAGAAAGAAGACCCCAAATGAGTACCAAAAAAGTTGATTTTAATGATCGCATGTTGTCGCTAGGATTGGCGCGCGTTTCCGAAGCAGCGGCAATTGCATCTGCCGATCTGGTGGGACGCGGCGATGAAAAGGCCGCAGACCAAGCAGCCGTGAACGCGATGCGTGAACAGTTGAACAAATTGGATATCGCTGGGGTTGTTGTCATTGGCGAAGGCGAACGGGATGAAGCACCCATGCTTTATATCGGAGAAGAGGTTGGCACAGGTGACGGACCGGGTGTGGACATCGCTCTTGATCCGCTTGAGGGCACAACACTTACCGCCAAGGACATGCCAAACGCGCTAACTGTGATTGCGATGGGCCCCCGTGGATCCATGTTACATGCACCAGACACATATATGGAAAAACTAGCCATTGGGCCGGGATATGCGGTGGATACAGTGACATTGGATATGACCGCAGCCGAACGTGTAAACGCATTGGCGACAGCCAAGGGATGTGACCCACGCGACATCACGGTTTGTATTCTGGAACGCCCACGTCATCAGGAAATGATCGCGGATGTACGCGCCACGGGCGCCTCAATCCGATTGATTACAGATGGGGATGTGGCAGGGGTCATGCACTGCGCGGATCCAGAAACCACAGGTATTGATATGTACATGGGAACAGGCGGCGCCCCAGAAGGCGTGTTGGCCGCAGCCGCCCTAAAATGTATGGGTGGGCAGATCTATGGCCGCCTATTGTTCCGCAATGATGACGAACGCGGCCGTGCAGCCAAAGCGGGCATCACAGATTTGGATCGCATCTATACACGCGATGAAATGGTCACACAGGACGTTATATTCGCAGCAACGGGCGTGACGGGCGGCTCTCTCCTGACTGGGATCAAACGCGAAGTTGGGCACATCACAACGGAAACATTACTGATGCGTTCTAAAACGGGGTCAATCCGGCGCATGATTTATCGCAATCCGCGCGGGTAATTGGCATTGGGGTATCTTGGAATTGATACCTCTTTAACGGGCCGACGATGGATCGGCCCGGACGCTGCGGTTGAACGACATGCCGCAGCATTCGCCCAAAACACACAACACCCCCCAGCATTGTGTAATGTTTTGGCCCGCCTTGGCGTAAACGACACTGAAATCGACACCTATTTGTCCCCACAATTGCGTGATCTATTGCCCGACCCCAGATCCCTAAAGGATATGGAAAGCGCAGCTGCGCGTATCGTTCAGGCTGCACTTGGCAAACAACGGGTCGCAGTTTTTGCAGATTATGATGTGGATGGGGGGACATCGGCTGCGCAACTGATCAACTGGTATCGCCACTTTGGCGTTTCATGCACCCTCTATGTCCCAGATCGCATTGACGAAGGGTATGGGCCAAACCCAACTGCGATGGCCGAATTGGCCACAAAACACGATCTGATCATCTGCGTGGATTGCGGCACGCTTAGCCATGATGCAATCGCCGCGGGCAGAAGTGCAGATATCATTATTCTGGATCACCATTTGGGTGGTGAAACCTTGCCCGACTGTTTGGCTGTCGTAAATCCAAACCGACAGGATGAAACAGGGGATTTGGCCCACCTTTGCGCTGCTGCGGTTGTGTTTTTAACATTGGTTGAAGCGCGACGTGTTCTAAGGGCCCATAGCGCAGGAGATGGTCCCGATCTGATGTCCTATTTGGATTTGGTCGGGCTTGCCACTGTCGCGGATGTGGCCCCGCTGATCGGAGTGAACCGCGCATTCGTTCGCCAAGGCCTCCGTGTTATGGCGCGCCGCGAACGACCCGGCATTGTGGCCCTGTGCGATTTAGCGCGGGTTGATACAGCACCGACAGCCTATCATTTAGGGTTCGTTTTGGGCCCTCGCATCAACGCAGGCGGCCGCATCGGTCAGGCTGATTTGGGCGCACGCCTATTGGCCAGCGCCACACCATCAGAAGCCCAGGCACTGGCCCAGCGATTGGATACCCTGAACAGTGAACGCAGAGAGGTCGAAAATCACGTCCGTGACGCGGCCCTTGCCCAGGCAGAGGCACGCGGGTTGGACGCGCCGCTGGTTTGGGCCGCTGGGGATGGATGGCATCCGGGCGTTGTCGGCATTGTTGCCTCGCGTCTGAAAGAGGCGACAAACCGCCCCGCGATTGTGATTGGTTTTGATGGGGATGACGGCAAGGGTTCGGGCCGTTCAGTTACAGGAATTGATCTGGGTGCACAAATCCAAAAGCTCGCCGCTGAGGGGCACCTAACCAAGGGCGGGGGACATAAAATGGCCGCGGGTCTTAGCCTGACGCGCGCACAACTGGAACCTGCGATGGCACGGCTTGCTGAGTTAATGGCCCGTCAGGGGGTGGGTGATCTGGGCCCCAAAGATTTGCGACTGGACGGCATTTTAATGCCAGCTGCCGCACAGGTCGATTTGGTCGCATTGCTGGAACAGGCGGGGCCGTTTGGGGCGGGTGCCGCAGGCCCACGCTTTGTCATGCCCGAGGTGAAAATCCAATTCGCAAAACGCGTTGGCAGCAGCCATCTAAAACTGCGCATTGGTGATGGCGTGGGCGCATCGGTGGATGGCATCTGCTTTGGCGCGTTTGATACGGAACTGGGATACGCCTTGGAAAATCACGGCGGACGCTTGGT
The DNA here is from genome assembly GCA_963966925.1 of uncultured Rhodobacterales bacterium. Classification (GTDB taxonomy): domain Bacteria; phylum Pseudomonadota; class Alphaproteobacteria; order Rhodobacterales; family Rhodobacteraceae; genus HIMB11. The sequence goes on along the minus strand of CAXABH010000013.1, from coordinate 4,970 downwards.
CCACGTGGCAGGCCGATTGGATATCAACACCTGGCAGGGTCGCCAATCCGTACAATTGCGGATCGAAGACGCAGCCTTTGCAGGCGAATAAAAAAATTCGTTAAAATTTTATTCCAAAAGACGATTTTCCTCTTGCACAGATGCTACGCCTCGCCTAAACACCGCCTCACGACAGCGCTGGCCCGTTCGTCTATCGGTTAGGACGCCAGGTTTTCAACCTGGAAAGAGGGGTTCGATTCCCCTACGGGCTGCCACTTTTCCAAATATGTTTATAAATTGCCCAACGTCAGCGCCTTCGTAACAGAATTGAGGACGCATGATGCAAGAGATATGTTGGGCCTGTGAGGGGCGGATTGATTTTTCTAATCGCAATCCCTTTTATCGTTGTTTTTGTGAGGACTGCGCCAAGACCGTGGATGCGGATTACAAAATGGCCGCATTTGAGGCGTTTCGTGTAGGGGTGACGCGTGATGCATTTCATGCGCGTTGGGCGAAGGCTGCGCATTAACGAAAGCGGCGTAACCCATTTGGCACACCTAAAGAAGTGACAGAAACCTATCGCTTTCTTCTAGACAGTTGCGACAAATTGCAGAAACATCGCCCTATGCCAATAGGAGCCATGTCATGACGGATCGTCCCAATATTTTATTCATTCAGGTGGATCAACTGACCGCACAGACGTTGAAATCCTATGGAGACGGGATTTGTCATGCCCCAACACTGGATGCACTGGCCGAGACGGGCGTGGTGTTTGAAACCGCCTATTGCAACTTTCCACTTTGCGCGCCGTCACGGTTTTCGATGGCCACGGGGCAGTTGTGTTCAACGGTTGGCGCCTATGATAATGCAGCCGAATTTTCGGCAGAAATTCCAACCTATGCCCACTATCTGCGCGCGGGCGGGTATCAAACCGCACTATCGGGTAAGATGCATTTTATCGGGCCGGATCAGTTTCATGGATTTGAAAAACGCCTAACAGCGGATCTGTATCCTGCGGATTTTGCATGGGTCCCGAATTGGGAACATGAGGGGAAACGCGACACAAACGATCCCCGCGCCGTGCGCATCGCAGGGGTGTGTCACAGGTCCGTCCAGATTGATTATGATGAAGAGGTCACACATCAGGCGATCCAACATATTTACGACATTGCGCGTTCAGATGATACGCGCCCCTTTTTCCTGCAGGTATCTTATACCCATCCGCATGAACCCTATTTATGCCAAAAAGAATATTGGGATTTATATGAGGACATAGAGATTCCCCTACCCTCAGTTGGCCCCTTGTCCGAGGATGCGCATGATCCCCATTCCCTGCGCTTGCTTAAGGATTTTGGCATGTTGGGCGTCGAATTTAGCGACGATGAAATTCGAACTGCCATCCGCGCCTATTACGGATCGATCAGTTATATCGATCATTTAGTATCGCGCGTGCTAGCGGCGCTAAAAAATACAGGTGCGGATCAAAATACGGTGATCATTTTCACATCCGATCACGGGGAAATGTTGGGCGAACGCGGGATGTGGTTCAAAAAACATTTCTTTGAAAAATCGATGCACATTCCACTGATTATGAATGCACCTTGGATCACGCCAGAGCGGGTTGGAGAATTGGTATCCTTGGTTGATCTGTTACCGACATTTAACGCCATTGCGGGCATTGAAGGGGCAATTGAGCCATTAGAAGGCGTTGATCTGCTGTCATTGACAGGGCAGCCCGAGGGCGAACGCACACGTAAAATTTATGCAGAATATTTGGCCGAAACTACACCTGTGCCCATCTTTATGATCCGCGCGGGGGATTACAAATACATCGCTTCATCCATGGATGGTGAATTAATGTTCAATGTGGCGGATGACCCGGATGAACGAACAAACTTGGCGAGCGACCCGACACAAGAAGATAGGTTACACATGTTCCGTGATGAATGTGCGAAAAAATGGGACGAAGCCGCCCTAACCCAAGACATCAAACAAAGCCAGAAACGCCGCATTCTGGTCCGTGCAGCCATGGGAGAAGGCGAAAAACAACGCTGGAACCACAATGAAACCAGTAAGGATCAGGTGATTTGGTATCGCGGTGAACAGGGGTATAACGAATGGGCGTTCAAACACATTTGAATCCCACATGTTAGTGCGCAAAATTTGCCTGTCCCCGTCCCCCACGCTTTGAGGCATAAACAGCCTCATCCACACGATGTAATACATCAGCGGCATTCCATGGGGTCCCCCCGGCGTGTACCAAAACACCAAGACTTGCGGAAATTTGGCAAGCGGCTTCATCAAATTCTTGGGGTTCTTCAATCCCACGAATAACCGCTGTGGATAACGACATTAAGCGCGCCTGATCCGTCAGGTGTTTAATCACCAACAAAAACTCATCCCCGCCCATGCAAATAAGAAAATCGTCACGGCGGGTTTCGCGCCGCAGCACATTTGCGACATGTTGCAAAATCATGTCCCCTGCAGCATGCCCTAAGGTATCATTTACTGATTTAAAATAATCCAGATCAATCTGGATCAAAGAAAAACTTTCGTTTGTTTGCGCCAAGTGATCTAAAATCCGCTCTAACGATCGACGATTTCGCAGGCCAGTTAAGGTATCGGAATGCGCCTGTTCTTCTGCCAATAATTTTGCCCCCTGCAATCGTTCGGTTAGCGAACGTGACGCGTGCATCGCAGCCTGATTTGCCTCGATCAAATACAGCATTTCAGGCGCTAAATCGGTTGGTGCAAAATCCTGAAGTGTCAGGCGGTAGCGTTTGATCGCGTGTTGCAGAGCAATTCCAAAGGACAGGCTTAGTACACCGCCATCCCCATCTCGCGCAACCACCCCGCGTAATCTCAGATTGTCATGCCCTTGAATTTCAACACTAAGCGCGCGACCCGCATGAGCAAAAAGCGTACCTAAATCCTGTATACCAAGCGGCCTAAGAATGGTCAGCAATGCAAACAAAGGTTGATCTAAATTGCGCGGCAAGACTGAGTGCAAACCAGGCCCAATATGCGTGATTACGCCGTCGCCATCGAAACATAAATGTTGGGGGCATAAAATATCAAAGGGGGTTTTTGTCACGTTGTTGCACCCAATTCAAAACGGGTTCCCGCACTGTGATGATGGTCAATTAAAATAACCTCAATACACTCTGTCGTCTCAGCCCCTGATAAACGGTCCATAAACACCAGCGCCCCATAATCATCCGCCAACGCGCGCAGTAGTCCCACCAAAACATCACTGAACCCGTGCCATTTTGGGTCTACATGAATATGCACCTTTTCCGCTGACAGGGGCACCAAACGGATTGTCGGCATTTCCAAAATATCCAATGCCAAAGCCACGCGATCGTTCAGATCATCAAGGGATAGCAAAAAATCCTCAAACGTTGCCCCCCCAAAGCGCAGCAAGCGACGGATTGAGGCCTGACTGTCTTCTGCCACCAAATAGCCGCCAATATCTTCAAGTACATCTTGATGCATTTTAGATTGTCGTTTCGCCAAACGATCAATCAAATCATAGGTGATGCCATCATCATAGGTAAGCATCGCCTCAAATTCGTAACCAGGCAAGGATACATCAATCAACAAATCCGCCCAGAGCCCATCGCCATACCGTTGACAGACAAACGCCTCGATCACTTTGTTTACAACACCTAACATTGGCACCTCCTGTTGCGCAGGATTGCCAAAATTCTTTAGGAAATGATGAACAGTTTAGAAATCAGTCGGCGCACCACCTTCTGCTTTGCGGCGATCCACAAACTCTTTCAGTTCCTCTTTTATGGCTTCATCCATATGAGGCGCTTCAAATTCTGCCAAAATTTGTTTGTAAATTTTATGCGCGCGTTCTGGCGTCCAAACCCCACCTGCGGCCTCCCATGCTTCAAAGTTGCGCCAGTCCGAAGCAAAAGGTTGATAAAAGGCTGAAGTATAACGCTCTTGGGTGTGCTGAATACCAAAGAAGTGGCCATTTGGACCAACCTCTGCAATAGCGTCTAGGGCGATGTCATCTGCTGCTGTGGCATAGGTGGCAGGCTCCATGTACCGTTGGATATGCTGCAATACCTCGCAGTCCATGATGAACTTTTCAGGCGATGCAATCAAACCGCCCTCTAACCAGCCCGCCGCATGGTAAACCATATTTGTCCCCGATTGGACCGCAGCCCATAGCGAATTTGATGTTTCCCACATCGCCTGTCCATCAGGCACATTCGCAGCACAGACCCCGGACGAGCGCATCGGCAATCCATAAAACCGTGCCAACTGTCCCGTCATTTGCGTGGCACGCATGTATTCAGGTGTCCCGAATGCAGGTGCACCAGATTTCATATCAACATTCGACGTAAATGTGCCGATCACACAGGCCGCACCAGGACGGATCCATTGCGCCAGTGCGACTGCCACCAACCCTTCGGCCAAGGATTGGGCAACTGCGCCTGCCATTGTGACAGGTGCCATTGCGCCCGCCAGCGTAAAGGGCGTAACGACCAAACCCTGATTGCGCCGCGCCAAACGCATCCAACCATCCAACATGGGAATGTCATGTTTCAGGGGGGATGTTGAATTGATGTTGGTGTACATGCGCGGCTGCGCCTCAAACTCTTCATGGGTTAGACCGCCCGCGATGCGCACCATCTCCATCACATCTTCGACACGTTCCTTACCCAACGAATAGGCATGTGCAACTTTATCCGTCAGCGTCAATTTATCATAAAGCACATCCAAATGCCGCACACTGGCGTGGACATCGACTGGTTCAACGGGATAGCCGCCCACCATGTGTATACAGTTGAAATATTGGCTAAGTTTAATCAGGTTTTGACACTGTTCGCGTGTGCCAGACACCTTTTTCCCCAATTCAATATCATAGTAGTTTGGGGGCGACGACACGTTGACAAAGGTCAATGTATTCCCGCCTATTGTGACTGTGCGATCAGGGTTGCGTGGCACCATGTCAAACTGGCTAGGCGCCTTGG
>CAXABH010000012.1:0-13201 GCA_963966925.1 uncultured Rhodobacterales bacterium | reverse complement strand
GGGTATTGCGTGTTTCTAGAATAAATGCGTCTAAACCTTGTTTGTCGTGCAGTGGTGCGCCCTCTCGGTCGCACTCGTTGCAGCCTTGGGTCGGCAGGATATAGGTTGTTTTGCCCTGTGCCCCGGCCAATCGTGCGTTAAATTCACGTGCGACTTGTCGACGTTCATCATTGTTCAAAACGATTGAAGTGATCAGGCGGTTATGGGCATGGCTTTCGCGATCTTTGAAATGTTCTGGGATGTCTTGCCAGCCTATCAAATCAACCAGATCATAACACGCTGGCGCGATGATCTGTGGTATACCCGCTTTGCCAGCATTCGTCATTCGATCAGGTCCAGCTGTAATTCCAGAGCCAAAAATTTGGTTGCAGATTTCCTGTGGAGCGAAATCAAGAACGGCTGCAAATTGCCCCTGTGATGCAAGGGATTCGAAGGCCCGTCCACCCATTCCTGTGGCGTGAAATACTGCAACCTCGAACCCGCGTTTTTCCAACTCTGGCTTTAGCGTAACCATGTAATGTAGGATCGTTTTACCAAACGATGTCATCCCTATCAGGGGTTTTTCACGCTTGGGTGCCTCTACCGCGCGGGCGGCACCCAAAACGGCACCCGCCGCCTGTGATAACGAAGATTTACAGATCGAATTTAACCCATACAAACCCCCTGCCCATAAGATCATTTGAACATCTGCCGCCAAACGTTCAGGGGGCAGCATTGCAGAGAACGAGACCGTTGAAACGATATATTTCGGCACACCAAGAGGAAGCGCCTGACACACGTCCAACGCCAAATCTGTTCCCATGCTACCGCCCAGAATAATGGCGCCGTGAATACGATCAGCTAGGTAAAGTTCTAATGCCTTGGCCGCGGCACCGTTTGCCATGATCTGCATCGCAGTGTTTTCATCTTCGCTTGCAATTGCTGCCTCGATACTGCTGCCGCCTGCTGTTGCGATTTCATGTTTTGAAATATCAGTCGGAACACTTGGATCGCCCAGAACACTGACATCCATGGTTAAAACACCGCCCCCGTGGGCGCGTATGCGATCGCATAGGTAATTTAATTCGTCATCTTTTGTATCATATGTCCCGATCACCAGGATGGTTTTATCAGACATGTAAATCCCCTTGTTCGGTGGTCATAGTGCCTATGAATTGTTCGGACAGTAGGCGGGCACGCTTAATAAAATGACGTGAACGCGCCGCGGCATTTTCAATATTAGGACGATCAACGATCCAACCTACATAGGTCAAACTGCGCAGCACCAGGAACATCAGTACAAATCGTGGATCTAAATCACGGGTTGATCGATACCCCTCCATCAGCGCATTGGCCTTGTCTTGAAAATCGTGTGTTTCGATTTGCTTCAATAAAATTGTTGCCAAATCGAACAGTCGAAACCCAAATCCACAATCATCGAAATCTAAAAATGTAATTTCATTGTTATCAATCATTACATTGTCTGGGATTAAGTCAGCGTGGATCACGCCATAATCAAGTGTGTCCTCTAAATGCATTAGCGCATCGTTCATTTGGTTTTGCATGTGAATAAAGATGTCACGTTCCTCTAGTGACAGATCAGGATTGTCCCAAAACCGTCCCCATAGTGGTCGTGGTCCCACCAATCCCTCTCGATCCCAGGAATGTCGGTGAAAGTTTTGCGTTGGTGTCCAAGCATCGGTGGCATTGTGAAACTGGGCAAGGCAAACGCCCAGGTCATAGAATATTTGGGCGATCCTGTCGGGACTAGGGTCTGCAGATAAGACATCAAACATTGTTTGTCCCGCAACCCAGCGGATCGCCGTAAAATGATCCCCGTTGTGTTTGATGACAAAACGGCTGTCTTTGGTAGCGATGGCATCGGGCACCCAGCAGTTGGCGGCCTTCATCGCGTGCATTAGGGAGAGTTCAGATTCAATGCCAACTGCGTCCTGATATCCTGATCGGTGTTTACGAATAACGATTTTGCCTTGTGCCGTTTGTGCGCAATAGATCGTGTTTTCGCGTGCGGCCAGTAATTGAAAACTATTGGGATCAAAGTCCCAGTATTGCGTCAGTTCTGGACCAAGGTTTTCCATCACAGCATGCTTTCGACTTGGGTGAGTGCGTGATCAAAAACTTCGATCATTAGATCAGCGTTTTTAATGGAAAATGGCATAGGTGGGCGCATTTTTGTGGTGTTGTAATGGATGCCCAATTTATTCATCAAAACCCCATTTTCGCGCATCATATTTGCAACTTGGTTTGCGATGTCTGTCGCTGGTGTTTTGTTGGCTTTATCCAACACCAATTCGGTTCCAAAAAACAAACCCTTGCCGCGCACATTGCCAATGATTGGATGGGCTTCAGATAAACGCGAAAGCTCTGCTTTAGCATAGGTACCAACATGTGCTGCATTATCCATCAGGTTTTCGGTTTCAATCACATCTAAAACTGCGTTTGCGGCAGCCACGGAGACAGGGTTACCTCCAAATGTGTTGAAGTATCGGAATGATGTACGAAACGCCGAAATGATATCATCTGTCGTGATAACTGCCGCAACAGGATGGCCGTTACCCATCGGTTTCCCCAATGTTACAATATCGGGGGTAAATTCCTGATATTGATGACCCCACATATGTGAACCAATCCGCCCAAAGCCCGGTTGCACTTCGTCTGCGATTAACAGACCACCTGCATTTTTCACGGCCCTAACTGTTGGATCCAACCAACGTTCGGGTAAATCTGGAAAACCCTCGTTTGCAAAGAAGGGACATATCAACAGCCCCGCAAATCCGATTCCAGAACGTTCCAGATCGTCAATTGCGTTTTCTACGTGATGTGCGAAATCAGCAGAATGTTGTTCTGGTGTCATATTTTGTGGTGGGCGGTAACTGTCGGGTGCCGGAACAAAGCGGATATGATCGGTTTGCGATGTGCTGGCCCGATTTGTTGATGACAGGGCTGCGACTGCAGTTGTGTTGCCGTGATAGGTGTGATCCGTCACAATAATCCCACGCTTACCAGTAACCGCCTCAGCCATGCGCAACGCGATATCATTGGCCTCTGATCCGGTGCAAACCATGATCATGCTGGACAATAGGTCATCAAATTTTGCTGTCAAACGTTCGGCATAGGATAGGATTCCATCGTGTAGATAACGCGTGTGGGTGTTCAATGTGGCAGCTTGTTTTGAAATCGCCTCAACCACATGTGGATGGCAGTGCCCGACATGGGGAACGTTGTTATAACAATCCAGGTATTTGCGCCCATCTGCGTCATACACCCAAACGCCCTGTCCCCGTACCAAATGCACAGGGTCATCATAAAATAGGGACACGTTCGGCCCCAACAGACGTCTGCGTTTATCGATCAGGTCATTGGTCACGGCGAGAATACCTTAGATGAGAGCGTCGAACAGATTTTGACCGCGTGTTCATTATGCGCGTTTGACGATTTTTTAGATAGTTACCAAAATTCGTTGATGCGTTTTTGTTTCTTAATTTTTCCGCCTTTATTTCACTACGATCTGTCAGAACACGACGGACATGCAGGATCAGAACACCAACAATCATAAGGAATAGGATGAATGCGATTGGACGATCAATGAAATCAAGTGGTTCTTTCACGCGTGCCATTCCTGCGCGCAGTTTCACCTCCATAATGCCGCCCAAGACCATCCCAAGGATGATCGGCACCACAGGTAAGCTTAGGCGTTTTAACGCAAATCCAATTACCCCAAAAACCGCGGCAATAATGCAGTCTGTCATTGAATTTCGTAGTGAATAGACCCCAACAAAGCTAAGCGTCAGGATGATAGCCCCCAAGAAGCGGTTGGGGATTTTAACGACATTTATTATGCTGTTCGTCGCAAAAATCAGGAAGATTAAGACCAATACATTCAGGATCAGCAGCGCGATGTACAATGCCACCACGAAATCCATTTGGTTGGCAAACAATTGTGGGCCGGGCACTACGTTATGTACATAAAACACAGACAACATCATGGCAGTCAGCGCTTCTCCTGGAATACCAAGGGCAAGCAAGGGCACCATTGCTGCAGCTGGCACCGCATTATTTGCGGTTTCTGATGCGATCAAGCCCTCAGTTGACCCGCGACCAAAATCCTCTGGCCTCTTTGAACTGCGCTGGGCATAGGAATAACTTAGGAACTGTGCCGTGAATTCTCCAACACCCGGGATCATACCCATCGTAACACCAAAGCTGCCAGAAACAGCCGCAACGCGCGGGTGTTTGGCCAATTCGCGCAAGCCCTGCAACATACCACCACGCAGCTTTGTCAGGCGTATCTTTTCATCATCACCGTTCAATAGGTAAAATGCCTGCGAAAGCGCAAAAAGACCCAAGACCACAACGATCAGGTCAATGCCACCTGATAGGAACGATTGGTCAAACGTATACCGTTTTGTGTACTTAACCGGTTCCAGGCCCACGGTGTTCAGGAATATCCCAAAACATACAAGAGCGGCCGCAATCAGGGTTTGCCCACGGTGTACAACAATTACCAAAATAAGGCCCAATAACGCGGCCAAGAATATTTCACGCGACCCAAATAAAGGCGCAATTTTCGCCAAAGTCGGCGCGAACAAAATAAGACAGATTACCGAAAACACGCCCCCAAAAAACGATGCGGAATAGGCAAGTGATAGTGCTCGCCTGGCCTCTCCGCGGGTGGTCATTGGAAAACCGTCATAGGTTGTTAATGCGTTGACTGCGGTTCCCGGTGTGTTGATCAAAATTGCCGGTATTGCGCCGCCATACATTGAGGATCCATATATTCCAAGCAGCGTGGTTAAACCCACAATTGGGTCCATGGAAAATGTTGCAGGCAATAAAATTGCAATTGCCACGGCGGGGCCAACACCCGAGATTGCCCCAATGACAACACCCCCGACAGAGCCCACCAGCAACGCAAGCATTACATCCCATCGCATCAAGATTTCTAAGGCTGCAACCAAAACGTCCATCTATACCCTCAGAAATTTAGAATGAAAAAGTTGCGTAAGACATTTGGAAGGAATTCATAAATTACACCGCCTGGAATTTTTACTTCTAAGAACGATTTAAAGATCATAACAATACAAAACCCAATACCCGCTGCATAGGTGATCATCTTCTGATTACGGTATCCTGCGCGATAGGCCAGTGCGGGTAAAAATATCACCGTGCTAATCAGATACCCTAAGTTTGGGACCACCCAAACATATGCAATGAACCAGACGCAATATTCGATAACTTGTAACCAACGCTTCGCCTCTTGCAGATCCACTTGCAAAACTTGGCGGCGCGGTAATCGCCACAGATGCAATCCTGTGAAAAACACCATACCGGTCAGGGCGATCATTGGCCAAAGGCGGGGTTGCGCGGCAAATTTAGCTTTCTTAATCCACTTTGTTTGATCACCAAGCTGCGATAGCAGTAAAATCGATAAAGACAAAAAAAGAAGTGCAAAAATCAATTGACCACGAATGGGCCCTTTGAAACGACGTTCTTCAACGGAATCTCCGCGCATGCAACCTGCCCATGGTGGATGGGGTCGGGCAATGCCCGACCGCTTTTGTTTAGTCTAACAATGCACCAATACGGTCCATTGTTGCGATGTCGCCCGCAACGCGTGCCGCACTGTCATTAGCGTCTTGCCAATAAACCAATGCACCCGTTTCTTTGGCAACGGCCTGTGCGCGGTCTGACATTACAGTTTCTTTTGCGACTGCGATGATTTTATCGCGTACATCCTGCGGTGTTTCCTTGCGCACAAACAACCCATTCCACAATGCGATGTTTAGTGCTGGATCCAGCTCACCAATCGCGGGTGCATCTGGAACCAATGGAATACGCGCATCTGTGATTGCGGTCAGAACTTTAACGCTATCCAAACATGGTAGGATAAGTTGCAGTGTTGTGTTGATCACATCTGCATCGCCTGATGCCAGTGTGTTACAGTCAAGCGCGTCAAAGGCTGCATCTGATCCCCACTCAAACCCAGCATTTTTTGCAAACGCTTTTGTAACTTGGGTCGGTGTTAATGGATCACCAAAGTGACCAAGCGCAACATCATTTGATTTCGCGTACTCTGCCAGTTCCTGCATTGATGAATATGGCGCATCACCTGCTGCTGCGATCACAAATGGATAGGTCAAAAAGATGCCAAGTGGGTCAAACCGTTCTGGTGTTAGGTCGTCAATTCCGATTTGGTGACCAACCACAGGCACACCGATCACAAAGGATCCCACCATGTAACCATCTGCGGGTGCATTGGCCACTTCAATCGCGCCGGGGAATGGTCCGCCACCGCCACCAGGTTTGTTCACGACTGCAGCCGATGTTCCATAGGCGGCTTGGAAATCTTCGGCAATCATACGCGTTAGTACGTCTTCCAAATCACCTGGAGGCCAAGGCACCACGAATGTTACTGGTTTCTCTGGATATTCTGCCATTGCGCTACCTGCAAATGCAGACATTGCAATCGCCGCTGCTCCGCAAAGCAGTTTCGATGTGGTCATAATAATCTCCCTGTTTACCATTTCGGTTTATTATATGAACCAATGGTTCTTTTTCAGATTGACAGAGCCTGCCTCTTTCTGTCAACAAAAATCAAATCTAACAGCCGCCGGCATCTAAAATTCGACAAAAACCAGATTGACAGCAGGGATACATTCGATGGGAACAACATCCAAAGCATTGAGTTTGCTTAGATTGTTTTCAAACAGCCAAACCGATATCGGGTTGACTGAATTGTCGCGCCAATCAGGAATGAATAAAGCAACTGTTTACAGATTGATGAGCGATTTAGCAGAACATGGTTTCGTAGAACAAATAGGCCCGGATCGCCTGTATCGAATTGGTCCTGGCGTAATGCGATTGGCCGTCCTGAGAGAGGCCACCGTGCCCTTGCGCAGTATTGCTAAGGAACATGTCCGTGCATTGGCGGATGAGGTTGGAGAAACGACGCATGTTTCGCAAGTCTCAGGAGATGAGTTATCAACACTGACCTATGCATACAGCGCAAAGCATGGCACGCGGGTGACGATGGAGGATGCAGAGCGTTTACCGTTTCATGCAACCAGTTCTGGGCTGGCGGTTCTGACCTATGCAAATGCCGCGTTGGTGCACTCAATTTTGTCAAAGCCATTGGAGCGGCGGACGGCCCACACGATTGTGGATTCACAACAGATTAAAGATGAAATGAAACGCATCGCCATACGTGGATATGCAGAGTCCATAAGTGGTTTTGAACAGGATGTGCATTCTGTTGCGGCGCCCATATTCGCAGGTGGCGAAATGGTTTGTGGTGCTTTGGCCATTGCCGCCCCTGTTGGACGCGTAAACGAAGCGCTGCGGTTGAAAATGATAGATGCGGTTCAAAATCGCGCGCGAATGATTACCGAAATCATGGGTGGCGCCATGCCCCCTTCACCTGATCCTGCTTAGAACCAAGGAAGTTCGTCGATGAAAGATTCAAATTATTTGAAAGAGCGGAATGCAAAGTCGATTTGGCACCCAATGGCGCATCCAGCCGATAGTCTCAATAATCCACCAACCATTGTTACAGACGCAGAAGGAACACGCATTTCTGATGTTGATGGCCATCAAGTTGTAGATGCTGTTGGCGGTTTGTGGAATGTAAACCTTGGGTATTCGTGTGCTCCTGTTAAGGCCGCGATTTCAAATCAGCTGGATCGCCTACCCTATTATTCCATTTTTCGCGGCACCTCGAACGATTGCGTGATCGAACTGGGCGATATGCTGCAAGACTTCTTTGCCCCTGACGGGCTGACACGTGCATTTTATACATCGGGTGGATCAGACTCGGTTGAAACGGCGCTGCGGCTTGCGCGGCAATACCACAAAATTAAAGGCCAAGACGCGCGTACCAAATATCTGTCCCTGAAAAAGGGATATCACGGCACGCATTTTGGCGGGGCATCTGTAAACGGAAATGCGAATTTTCGCACAGCCTATGAACCGCTGATGTCCGGATGTTTTCATATTCCCGCACCCTATACTTATCGCAATCCATTCAATGAAACCGATCCCGAACGCCTAGCGCAGTTATGTTTACAGGCGCTTGAGGATGAAATTGCCTTTCAGGGCGCCAATACGATTGCTGCGCTGATTATGGAGCCAATTTTGGGTGCCGGTGGTGTTATTCCACCGCACGAAAGCTTTATGCCTGGGGTGCGTAAATTATGTGATGATCACGGAATACTTCTAATCGCAGATGAGGTGATCACTGCCTTTGGGCGTACGGGAAGTTGGACAGGGTCCCGTCATTGGGGTGTCAAACCTGATTTTATGTGTACGGCCAAGGCGATCACTAATGGTTATTTCCCCTTTGGCGCCCTAATGATTGCAGATCACGTTGTTGCGGTATTTGAAGGGGACACTGAGGGCAAAGCAGCCATCGGACATGGATATACATATTCCGGCCATCCAGTTGGCGCCGCCGCTGCAATTGCATGTATCAATGAAACACTGCGCTTAAATGTTAAGGATAACGCCGCTGTGCGCGGTCAGCAGCTGTTCGAAGGTCTGCAAAAATTATACGATGATTTTGACGTGATTGGTGATGTACGTGGTGGACACGGGTTGATGTGTGCACTTGAACTTGTATCCGACCGTGAAACCAAAAAACCAATTGACAAGGCGACCCCAGTTAAATTGCAAAAGGCCGCCTATGAAAGCGGCGCGATGATCCGTGTTTCGGGCCCGAATGTGATTTTGTCGCCCCCATTGATTGTCACATCCCAGGACGTGGACACAATTTTGGCCGCGTTACGGTCGGGGTTCCAATCACTCTAGATCGCGCAGATCATCAAGAATATCCAGCAGTGTTTCAAAGCGCCTTGGACCAAGTTTATCGCGGAATTGTCCCGCGATTGCAGCAGCTTTTGCGGCGTTGTCATTGATGATCGCCTGACCTGCATCCGTAATTTTAATAACTGTGCGCCTGCGATCATTCTTATGTTCGCACCGCACCAACAGTCCCTTTTGTGCCATGGATTGGACGATCCGTGTCTGGCTAGGCAGCAAGAGTGCCGCATGCTTGGCCAATTGAGATGGCTCTAGGGCGCCGTGTTCGTCTAAAACACGCAACACACGCCATTGTTGTTCGGTTAGGCCACTCTCACTCAACATCTGACGAATTGGGGTCATCACATGTTCACGCGCCCGAATAAGCGCGATTGGCAGTGATCTTTGTGTCGAGGGCAGGTACTTCATAAGTGTATAATAACGATTGACTCAATTGATGCAATATATTTAACATGTTAATGATTGCGATGTTAAGGATATTTCAATGCCACACTTGATGATTGACTATTCTGCCAACGTTGAGGCGGATGTAGACATCGGTGCATTTTGCGAAACACTCCGCAAAGTTGCAGCGTCAATTGATGCATTTCCAGTCGCAGGTGTTAAAATCCGCGCGGTACGGGTTGATCACTATGCGATTGCGGACGGAAATCCAGCACACGGATTTATCGATATTTCAATCCGGATCCGCGAAGGGCGTGATCAAGAAACCAAACAACATGCAGTTCAGAAAATATTTGATGCCGCCAACGATTTTATTTCAGATGCAATGCAGCGTCGTTCATTGGCTTTGTCCATAGAATTGCGTGACATTGACGCGTCCCTTTCACCCAAATCTGGATCAATCCGAAAATACCTGGAGGTATAAATGTCAGATTTTAAGTCGAATGTTGAAAAACTATCTGGATTCCTTGAACCTATAAAATCTGCGGGTGTTGCACACCACATTAACGGCCAAAATGTTTGGTCCATCGGGGGTGATAAATTTCAATCGGTTTCACCTGTTGATGAATCCTTTATTTGCGATGTTGCAAAAGGGGGCGTTAAGGAAATTGCATTGGCAGCCAGTGCAGCCAAAACCGCATTTCCAGATTGGCGTGATTTAACAGGAACCGAGCGAAAAAAAATCCTGCATAAAATTGCGGATGGGATTGTTGCGCGCGCCGAAGAAATTGCCCTATGCGAAAGTTGGGACACCGGACAACCAATTCGGTTTATGGGCAAGGCCGCGATCCGAGGTGCCGAAAATTTCCGATTTTTTGCTGATCGTGCACCCGCCGCGCGCGATGGTCAAAGCCTTCCATCCCCAACCCTTATGAATGTGACGACGCGGGTGCCAATTGGCCCTGTTGGTATCATTACGCCCTGGAACACACCCTTTATGTTGTCCACTTGGAAAATCGCCCCTGCATTGGCAGCAGGCTGCACCATTGTTCACAAACCCGCAGAGCTAAGCCCAGTCACAGCCAGCATTCTGATGGAGATTGCAAAGGATGCAGGTTTGCCTGACGGAGTTTGGAATCTGGTGAACGGAATTGGTGAAGAGGCCGGCAAAGCCCTGTGTGAACACCCAGATATCAAGGCGATAGCATTTGTAGGAGAAAGCCGCACAGGTAGCCAGATCATGAAACAGGGCGCAGATACGCTAAAACGTGTTCATTTTGAACTGGGGGGTAAAAACCCTGTTGTTGTGTTTGATGATGCGGATTTTGATCGTGCATTAGATGCAGCGATATTTATGATTTATTCGTTAAACGGCGAACGTTGCACATCCTCATCTAGATTGTTGGTCCAAGACACAATTGCAGATACCTTTGAGGCGAAATTGATTGAACGTGTAAATGCGATCACAGTTGGTCATCCCCTTGATCCTGCGACCGAAGTTGGTCCCCTTATTCACACTGCGCACTTTAACAAAGTTACCTCATATTTTGATGTCGCAAAGAAGGATGGCGCAACGATCGCGGCAGGTGGTAGGCGCGATGGTGATGTTGGATTTTTCGTGAAACCAACCCTTTTCACAAACGCAACAAACGATATGCGCATTGCCCAAGAAGAAATTTTTGGGCCGGTTCTGACGTCAATTCGTTTTACTGATGAAGATCAGGCGTTACAGATGGCCAACGATGTGAACTATGGCTTAACGGGCTATGTTTGGACCAATGATCTGACCCGTGCTTTGCGATTTAGTGATAAACTAGAAGCGGGTATGATTTGGGTGAATTCGGAAAACGTGCGACATTTGCCAACACCATTTGGCGGTGTGAAAGCAAGTGGCATTGGCCGTGACGGCGGTGATTGGTCATTTGAATTTTATATGGAACAAAAACATATTGGATTTGCGACGGGGTCGCACAATATCCCAAAGTTAGGAAAACTGTAATGCCCGTACCTGCGCCTAATTTGAATCCCGATTTCAATATCGTGCGGTTAAGTCATGTTGAATATAACGTGCGCGATCTTGCGGCGTCACGGGCGTTTTATGTGGACACACTTGGGCTGCAAGTCACACATGAAACAGATGACGCCATATACCTGCGTGCGATGGAGGAACGTGGTCACCACTGTATCCATCTGATTAAATCAAATACTGCGTCTGTCGGCGTCTTGGGGTTCAAGGTTTGGGATGATGCCGATCTGGACCGCCTCAGTGATTTTTTCACTGGACGTGGGCTTGCTGTGGAATGGATTGAAAAGCCGTTCTTTGGTCGTATTTTGCGTTCGCGCGATCCCTGGGGAATACCGTTGGAGTTTTATGCCAAGATGGAGCGTTTGGCCCCAATTCATCAAAAGTATGCATTGTATCGCGGGGTAAAACCCCTGCGCATTGATCACTTTAACATGTTTTCAAGCGACGTTGATGCGTCGGTAAATTTTTATAATGACATGGGTTTTCGTGTCACCGAATACACCGAAGACAGTGAAACGGGTCGTTTGTGGGCGGCATGGATGCATCGAAAAGGCGGTGTACACGATGTTGCGTTTACAAATGGTATTGGACCTCGGCTACACCACAGCGCCTTTTGGGTGCCGACACCGCTTAATATCATCGATTTGTTGGATTTGATGTCCACTACTGGATACGTTGCAAACATCGAACGCGGTCCGGGTCGTCATGGCATTTCAAATGCATTCTTTTTATATGTTCGTGATCCTGATGGTCACCGCATCGAAATTTATTGCAGTGATTATCAAACCGTTGATCCTGATCTGGAACCTATCAAATGGGATTTAACAGATCCACAGCGACAAACACTGTGGGGGGCCGCCGCACCAAAATCCTGGTTTGAAGAAGGCAGCCTATTTGATGGCGCAACCCCTGTTGAACCTGTGTTAAAAGCGCAGCCCATTATTGCACCATAGGACCAGATATGAATTGGAATGAATACGAAAAATGGGTCAAGCACCTGGGTGAATGGGGTGCAGAGTATCACAGAACACTGCGCGCGCGCCCAGTTCGCGCGCAAACCAAACCCGGTGAAATTGCGCAACAACTCGCCCAAAGCGCACCTGAAACGGGCACAAGCATGACTGAAATCATGTCTGATTTTGAACGCATTGTGATGCCGGGAATGACGCATTGGCAGCATCCACGCTTTTTCGCCTATTTCCCTGCAAACGCCAGCCCACCGTCCATGTTGGCGGATATCATCACATCGACAATGGCAGCACAGTGCATGCTGTGGCAAACTTCACCTGCTGCCACCGAAATGGAAACCAAAGTCATTGACTGGCTGCGTCAGGCAATTGGTCTACCCAATGAATTTCAAGGTGTGATCCAAGACAGCGCATCGGGCGCAACCTTGGCTGCGGTTTTGACAATGCGTGAACGGGCAATTGAATGGACGGGCAATACATCGGGCCTGAACAACAAGGGTCAATTGCGGATTTATTGCAGCGATCAGGTGCATTCATCCATTGATCGTGCCGTATGGATTGCGGGAATTGGTGCAGAAAATATCGTGCGTATTCCGAGTGGTGGGCCACTATATGCATTGGATTGTGATGCACTAAATAACGCGATTGAATCTGATATTGCAGCGGGTCATACACCGATTGGTGTGATCGCCTGTACGGGTGGTACCAGCATTGGTGCCTGTGATGATATTGCAGGCGTTATTTCTGTGGCGAAACGTCATGATCTATATGTTCATGTTGATGCGGCATGGGCGGGATCTGCCATGATTTGTCCAGAATTCCAAACACTTTGGAGTGGTGTTGAACAGGCTGACAGCATCGTTTTCAATCCGCATAAATGGTTGGGCGCCCAGTTTGATTGCTCGGCGCATTTTCTGCGCAATCCTGATGATTTGGTGCGCACACTTGCCATTCAGCCCGAATACCTAAAAACACATGGCCAGGACGGTTTGATCAACTATTCTGAATG
>CAXABH010000011.1:0-13399 GCA_963966925.1 uncultured Rhodobacterales bacterium | reverse complement strand
CGCCCATAAATACTCTTTAATTGATGAATTTGTTCAATTTCGACCCGTTCATCAACCGCATGCATGGTTTTGCCAACCAATCCAAATTCAGTGACCGGGCAGATATTTTTAACAAAACGTGCATCAGATGTCCCACCAGTTGTGGACATTTCTGGTGTGACACCCAGCTCTTCTTGAACAGCTTGGGAAATAAGGCCGGATAACTCACCAGGTGGCGTTATAAAACTTTCGCCAGAAATCTTCACCTTCATCTGAATGCGTGTTTTTGTACTTTCAGAAACTTTATCTAGGTGACTTTGCAACCATTCAGTCAACGTTTTTCCCGAATGGGTGTCGTTAAATCGAATATTCACAGTCGCACGACATGTTTCAGGGATTACATTTGTTGCTGTATTTCCTACGTCTATCGTCGTGATCGCCAATGTTGATTGATCGAAATGCTCGGTCCCTTCATCCAGCGCTGTTTCTTCTAGCGCGGTCATCAACTGAACCATTGCAGATACTGGATTATTGGCACGATGTGGATATGCGGAATGTCCTTGGGTACCCTGAACTGTAATAAATGCAGTCAGTGATCCACGGCGTCCGATTTTCATCATCTCGCCCATATGGTTCGGGCTTGTTGGTTCACCGACCAAACAATGATCCATAATTTGACCATTTGCGTTCATCCAATCAAGAATGGCTGTTGTTCCATCGATGGCATCACCTTCTTCATCACCCGTTATCGTGATAACAACTGAACCATCCGGTGGTGTGTTAGACGTAAAATCAACTGCCGCTGCGACAAAGGCAGCAACACCAGATTTCATATCCGTTGCGCCCCGCCCATAGAGAAACCCATCCTTAATCTCGGCACCAAAGGGATCAACGCTCCATGCGCTGATATCACCGACTGGCACAACATCAGTGTGGCCATTGAATCCAAAGGTGCGGCCATTATTGCCACTACCCCAGCGCGCAAACAGATTGCTGATACCGCCCCGTTCGATCCGGGTACATTCAAACCCGTTTTGAGACAGCAAATCGTCCAACAATGCTATCGCGCCGCCCTCGTCTGGCGTGACAGAGGGACATTTAATCAGGTTTGCGGTTAACTCAAATGGGTCAATGTTCTTCATATCAGTCTCTATTCCAATGCGTGATCAACGAATGTGCAAGTTCGGATGGACCCTGAATTAACCCATCCGCTCCGGCGGCTTTCAACTCATCTTTTGTACCATACCCATACAACACACCAAACGCAGGCATATTGTTTGCATGCGCACCTAATATATCAAAGCTCCTGTCGCCCACCATCACAGCATCTTGCGCGCTGGCATTTGTGGCACATAAACCATGTTTCAACAGTTCCGCCTTGGCAGATCTGGTTCCGTCAAGTTCAGATCCAAATTGATAGTCCAAATAAAGATCAATACCAAAATACGCTGTGATCTTAACGGCATATTCAGCCGGCTTAGAGGTTGCCAAACATAACGTGAAATTATGATCCTTCAGATTGCTAAGCTGTTCAAGCACACCCGCGTACAAAGCATTTTCAAGACATCCAACATCCCGATACCGTTCACGATATAAGTCGACAGCATGATCAAGCTGTTCCTGCACAACTCCTACTTTGGCAAAACTGTCCCACAGGGGTGGCCCGACAATCCAATCATTGTTTGCTGTAATTTCTGGCAAACCCATTTTATCCAAAGCATAGTTAAAGCAGTTTTTAATGCCAGGCCCCGCGTCCGTAAGAGTACCATCAAGATCAAGGAAAATAACCTTACTCAATGCTCTGTCCCCGATTGTGCTTCCTCACCGAAAAGGGGCGTCATTTGCGCAACAATGACTGAGTTTTCCTCTAATGCGCGGTTCATAAGCTCAATCTCGGCATCGTCAATCTCATGGCCTTCAGAAACACGTTCATCCAATGTCCCATACCCAGTGACATCCAATGGTGCCAAGTCGGCCTGTTTAAGGATTGCAACCGTTTCACGCACGGCCTCTGCCTCGTCCACGCCGCTGGAATAGCATATCAACGCAGCACCCGTGGCCTTTTTAGGCAATCCATCGTTTTGCGAACGCCCAACCTGAACAAGTAATGTATAAACTTGGTGTTTCTTTGGCTTTTTCTCGCGTTTATCAGACATCTTAGCAACCTTATTGCGTTTCACACCGATGTAACCATGGCAATTCGGGAATGCAAACCTTCAAAATATCAATTTCATACGCATTTTTTCCCTATTGGGCTTGCGTTTGAGCATAGATTTTTGTTTCTGGTTTCAACGAAGGAGATCAAACAATGTATCGTTCAAGAACTTCTACCCATGGTCGTAACATGGCAGGCGCCCGCGGATTGTGGCGTGCAACCGGTATGAAAGATAGCGATTTCGGCAAACCGATCATCGCAATCGTCAATTCATTTACTCAGTTCGTTCCAGGTCACGTTCACCTGAAAGACTTGGGTCAAATGGTAGCGCGCGAGGTTGAGGCCGCAGGTGGTGTTGCCAAGGAATTCAATACCATTGCTGTGGATGATGGGATCGCAATGGGCCATGATGGCATGCTGTATTCGCTCCCTTCACGGGAAATCATCGCAGATTCAGTAGAATACATGGTGAATGCCCACTGTGCCGATGCAATGGTGTGCATTTCCAACTGTGATAAAATCACACCTGGTATGTTGATGGCATCAATGCGCCTGAACATCCCAACAATTTTTGTGTCAGGCGGTCCAATGGAGGCTGGTAAAGCCGTCATTGATGGCAAGGAAATTGCCTTGGATCTAGTCGATGCGATGGTTGCCGCTGCAGACGATAAATACACAGACGAACAGGTCCAACAGATTGAAGAGGCCGCATGCCCAACTTGTGGATCATGTTCTGGTATGTTCACTGCGAATTCAATGAACTGCTTGACCGAGGCGTTGGGATTGTCGCTTCCGGGGAACGGTTCAACACTTGCAACACACTCTAATCGTAAGGCGCTATTCCTTGAGGCGGGTCAGCGCATCGTTGATCTTGCCCGTCGTTGTTATGAACAAAACGATGCAAGCACATTGCCACGCAACATCGCCACATTTGAAGCGTTCGAAAATGCGATGGCATTGGATATTTCGATGGGTGGATCAACCAATACAGTGCTTCACCTTTTGGCCGCCTCTTATGAAGGTGAAATTGGCTTTACAATGGAAGATATCGATAGATTATCGCGTAAAGTCCCATGCCTAAGTAAGGTCGCACCAGCAAAAAGCGATGTTCACATGGAGGATGTCCACCGCGCGGGTGGCATCATGGCAATCTTGGGCGAATTGGATCGTGCGGGATTGATCCACCGCGACACCAAAACTGTGCATGCACCAACGATGGGCGATGCATTGGATAACTGGGATGTTATGCGTTCAAACAACCCAGATGTTCATGATTTTTTTCGGGCGGCGCCTGGTGGGGTTCGCACAACCCAAGCATTCTCTCAATCCAACAAATACACCACGCTTGATATGGACCGCGCAGGTGGCGTGATCCGTAATAAAGAAAACGCATTTTCTCAGGATGGTGGCCTTGCTGTTTTGTTTGGCAACATCGCAGAAGACGGCTGTATCGTCAAAACTGCTGGTGTTGACGAAAGCATTCTGAAGTTTTCGGGCCCTGCGTATGTCGTAGAAAGCCAAGATGATGCAGTGAACGACATTTTGACAGGTAAGGTTAAAGAAGGCGACGTAGTGGTTATCCTTTATGAAGGTCCACGTGGCGGCCCCGGCATGCAAGAAATGCTTTACCCCACCAGCTATCTTAAATCAAAAGGGCTGGGCGCAGCGTGCGCATTGGTGACAGATGGGCGTTTCTCTGGTGGTACATCTGGTTTGTCGATTGGTCACGTCTCGCCCGAAGCGGCCGAAGGTGGTGCGATTGCATTGGTTGAACACGGTGATACCATTGAAATCGATATTCCAAACCGTTCAATCAACCTAGTTATTTCAGACGAGGTGATGGCTGAACGCCGCGCCGCGAAAGAAGCGCACGGTTGGAAGCCTTCAAAACCACGTAAACGCAAGGTGACAACCGCACTAAAGGCATATGCGGCACTTACAACATCCGCAGCCCAAGGCGCAGTTCGCGTTGTAGATTAATAAAAAAGGCGCCCATTTCGGGCGCCTTTTGATTTCTATCATTACTAATACAGTTTGCGGTTTTTAATCAGAAAACCCACATACCAAGTATCAGTCACGTAACAATTCATTGATGCCTGTTTTACTGCGTGTTTGTGCGTCTACACGTTTCACAATAACCGCGCAGTATAGGTTAATTCCATTTTTTGATGGCATCGAACCTGACACAACAACAGAATATCGCGGGACCTCACCATACATCACTTCACCTGTTTCACGATCAACGATCTTCGTTGATTTACCGATATAAACGCCCATTCCCAAAACAGAACCTTCGCGTACAATACAGCCCTCAACAACTTCTGAACGCGCACCGATAAAACAATTGTCTTCGATGATTGTAGGTCCGGCTTGCATCGGTTCCAGAACACCACCGATACCAACACCACCGGATAGGTGCACATTTTTGCCAATCTGTGCGCATGATCCAACAGTCGCCCATGTATCAACCATGGTTCCTTCATCAACATATGCGCCTAGGTTCACAAAGGATGGCATCAAAACAACGCCGGGCGCGATAAATGCAGATTTGCGGACAACACAATTTGGAACCGCGCGGAAACCTGCAGCCTTCCATTGGTTTTCACCCCAACCCACGAACTTGCTGTCAACCTTATCCCACCAACCGCTGCCTTGGGGGCCACCAGATTGAATTTCCATATCTTTAATACGGAACCCCAACAAAACCGCTTTCTTAGCCCACTGATTAACATGCCATGAACCATCATCCAGTTTTTGCGCAACACGTAGCGAGCCACTGTCCAGTGCATTCAGTGTATCTTCGATAGCTTCACGTGTTTCACCTTGTGTGGCAGGTGTAATCGCATCGCGATTTTCCCATGCTGATTCAATTGCTGCTTCCAATTGTGCGTTCGACATGTCGGATTCTCCCAATAAATGTTGGGGATGCTATAATTTGAAATTGCAAGAAGAACAATCCAAGTTTCACATAAGACAAGGAGCGCGCACTCGACATCGCGTGCCAAGCCTATTATGCACGCACAAAATCATCAATTGGAGTCCGTCATGACATTTGATCGTTCAGTTAAAATTGCCCCATCAATTTTGTCGGCAGATTTTGCAAATTTCGGCGCAGAAATTCGTGCAATCGAAGACCAAGGCGCCGATTGGGTGCATGTCGATGTCATGGATGGGCATTTCGTCCCGAACCTAACCTTTGGTCCACCTGCTGTTAAGGCATTCCGGCCGCACGTAAAAACCATTATGGACGTTCACCTGATGATCGCCCCCGTTGATCCATACATTGATGCCTATGCTAATGCTGGTGCTGATGTCCTGACCGCGCATATTGAGGCAGGACCACACATTCACCGAACGGTGCAGGCAATTAAAGCAGCAGGTATGAAAGCTGGTGTCGCGTTGAACCCTGGAACCCCAGCAGAGTCCGTTCAACATTTGTTAGATATGGTGGATTTGGTTTGCGTCATGACTGTCAACCCGGGATTTGGTGGTCAGAAATTCATCGATATGACAGATAAAGTACGCGCACTGCGCACCATGATTGGTGATCGCCCTGTTCATATTGAAATTGATGGCGGTGTGGATCCAACAACAGCGCCAAAACTGGTGGAAGCCGGCGCAGATGTTTTGGTTGCAGGATCCGCTGTGTTCAAGGGTGGATCGGTAAGTCAGCCAGAAGTATACGGGCAAAACATGGCTGCAATCAGAAAATCATTTACTGCATAAATAACAACGGCCGCTGAACAATCAGCGGCCGTTATTCTACATCTATCGCAATTTAGTTGGCGTCGGCAACGGCACGCTTTGTCAAAACCTTGACGAGGTGTGCACGATAATCGCCAGAACCATGTAGATCAGTGATCATACCATCGCCCGAGACTGTTAGGCCATCGACAGCATCGGCAGAAAAGTTTCCGCTTAGCGCCTCTTCAGCTTCTGTCCAACGGAACACACCATCTTCTGATGCACCCGTCACAGCAACCCGAACACCGTCCGCGTATTTCGCAACAAAAACACCAACCATAGCAAAACGTGATGCAGGTTGTTCAAATTTTTGATAATTTGCTACTTCAGGAATTGGGAAACGAACATTTGTAATGATCTCTCCCTCTTCCAAGGCTGTTGTGAACATACCTTGGAAATAGTCATCTGCCGAAATCTTACGAGAGTTCGTTTCGATTGTTGCACCTGATGCCAAGGCCGCAGATGGATAACAGGCCGCGGGATCATTATTGGCAAGCGATCCACCAATTGTTCCGCGATTGCGGACAGCTGGATCACCGATGTGTGACGCCAATGCAGCTAGCGCTGGATATCCATTTGCTTCTGCAGATACGGTTGCGTGTGTCGTTGCACCACCGATGGATATTACACCATCCGCTTCGCAAACGCCCTGCATTTCGGCAATACCAGACAGGCTTACCAATTTTGACGGGCTGGCCAAACGCTGTTTTAGCGTAGGGATCAGTGTCTGACCCCCACCCAATGCTTGTGCCTCTTCAGTGGTCATTGCAGACACTGCATCTGCAATTGTCGAAGGTTTTTCAAAATCAAAGTTATACATCTTATTAGCCTCCGATTAGCTGTTCATCGCTGCCCAAACACGCGAAGGTGATACAGGCATATCGATATGAGTTACATTATGACCCGCTGACTGCAACGCGTCTACGACAGCGTTCACAACTGAGGGTGGTGAACCAATGGCCCCGGCTTCGCCACAACCTTTTACGCCCAACGGATTGTGCGTACATGGCGTCTGGCAAGAGTGATCAACGGAGTAGAATGGAACATCCGACGCACGTGGCATCGCATAATCCATGTATGATGCACTTAGCAGCTGACCATTTTCATCATAAGCACAGTTTTCCATTAACGCTTGGCCGATACCTTGCGCCAATCCACCGTGCACCTGACCAGTAACAATCATTGGATTGATGATGTTACCAAAATCATCTGCTGCAGAGAACCGTTCAACTGTGACCTTACCAGTGTCTGGATCAACTTCGACCTCACACGCATATGCACCTGATGGATAGGTAAAGTTTGAAGGATCGTAGAATGCAGTCTCTTCCAGACCCGGTTCGATGCTTTCTAGCGGATAGTTGTGTGGAACATATGCCGCCAAAGTGACATCGCCCCATGCGCATGATTTATCCGTGCCTGCAACTGTGAACTGACCATCCTTAAGCTCGATGTCCGTCTCAGATGCTTCTAGCAAGTGAGAAGCGATTTTCTTGGCTTTGTTGATGATTTTTTCAGTCGCACGCACCATTGCTGATCCACAAACCGCGATGGAACGCGATCCATATGTGCCCATGCCAAACGGTATTTTTGAACTATCGCCATGCACGATATCAATCATGTTTTCATCAATGCCTAGCATCTCTGCCACAACCTGTGGGAACGCAGTTTCATGGCCTTGACCATGACTGTGCGCACCGACCATCACACTGATCGAACCTGTGGCGTTCACACGCACCGTTGCCGCATCATATAGACCAGCCCGTGCACCCAATTGACCAACTAGGTTTGATGGGGCAATACCGCACGCTTCAATGTAACAGTTCACACCCAGACCGCGCAGCTTGCCCTTTGCTTCTGATGCCTTGCGACGTGCTTCGAAACCAGAAATGTCTGCAATTTCTTCTAGTTTGTCCATTGTCGCAACATAGTTACCCGTGTCATATTCGACAGCCACTGGCGTCGCATATGGAAACTCTGTGATGAAGTTTTGACGACGCAATGCAATCGGATCAACGCCCAATTCACGCGCAGCTTTGTCGATAACGCGTTCAAGTTGATAGGTTGCTTCGGGACGGCCAGCGCCACGATAGGCATCAACAGGAACAGTATTTGTAAACACCGCCTTCACATTTACGTAAACCAACGGCGTCTTATAGTTACCAGCCATCAATGTACCGTGAAGCCACGTTGGAACAGACGGTGCAAATGTGGATAGATAAGCACCCATGTTTGCCAATGTATCTGTCCGGACAGCTGTAAAATTGTTATCGGCATCAAGCGCCAATTCAATCTTTGTCACGTGATCACGACCATGTGCATCGGAAATAAAGGCCTCTGAACGCGACGCGGTCCATTTAACTGGACGATTAATTTGACGTGCTGCGAATGTACAGAATGCTTCTTCTGCGTAATGGAAGATTTTTGTTCCAAATCCACCACCTACATCAGGTGCAACAACACGCAACTTATGTTCGGGGATACCCAAAACGAATGCACCCATCAGCAAACGAATGACGTGTGGGTTTTGTGATGTTGTGTACAGTGTGCTTTCGTCATTCGCACGGTTGTAATCACCAACTGCAACACGCGGCTCCATTGGGTTTGCAACCAAACGATTGTTCACCAATTCCAATGTTGTCACATGTGCAGCATTCTTAATCGCTTCATCAACTGCGCCTTTGTTTTCTTCGACAAAGCCCCAGTCGTAGCACAGGTTGTCACCCAGTTCGTCATGAACGGTCGCTGATCCCTCACAAAGTGCGGCTTTCATATCAACGACTGCTGGCAGCTCTTCGATATCGATGTTCAGCGCTTCGCCTGCGTCACGCGCTTGTTCCAAAGACTCTGCGATCACGGCGGCGATTGGATCGCCGACGTGGCGTACTTTGCCTTGTGCAAGCACGGGGTGTGCTGGCTCTTTCATGACTTCGCCATGGCGGTCGGTGACTTGCCAACCGCAGGGCAGACCACCAATACCTTCAAAGTCTGCACCTGTGAATATGCGCACAACACCAGGCATAGCCTCGGCTGCAGATGTATCGATGCTATTGATTTTTCCATGTGCAACGTCTGAGCGCACAAAATGAACGTAAGTTTGTCCGTGAATATTGATGTCGTCGGTGTACTGACCTTGACCTGTCAAAAACCGGACGTCTTCGCGACGCTTTGAGCTTGCGCCGATGCCACTATCTTTTGGCATGATTTCCTCCCTAGTTTTAGTTATTCAGCGGCCAGTTGACTAACATCTTGTCCAGATGCGGCCATGATCGCTTTGACGATATTGTGATACCCTGTGCAACGACAGATGTTGCCTTCTAAATGGTGACGGACTTCTGCCTCTGTTGGCTTTGCATTCTTCTTAAGAAGATCTGCAGCTGCCATCACCATCCCTGGTGTGCAGAAACCACATTGTAGTCCATGATGTTCTTGGAAGGCAGCCTGGATCGTGCTTAATGATCCATCTGTGTTGGATTGACCTTCAATTGTCGACACATCTGCGCCATCTGCCTCTGCTGCAAGCATCGTGCATGATTTAACAGCAACACCATCAACATGCACAGTGCACGCGCCACACTGACTGGTATCACAGCCAACATGCGTTCCTGTTAAACGCAGATCATTTCTGAGAAAATCAACGAGCAGCGTGCGCCCTTCAACCTCGCCAGAAACGGATTTGCCGTTTACTTTCATAGTAATGTTTGCCATTTTTCTCCTCCCGATTGAGACTTCGTGTTAGTTTGAGACCAAACGCCCCAACCAACCTTTTTTCTTTTCGCTATCCTCAGATTCGTCAGATTCATCAGATAGTCCTTGGACAACATTTCTGAATTCTTCAAAAAACTGGTCCGCCATCTTTTTGGCAAACCCGTCAATAATGCGGCTGCCAAGCTGAGCAAGTTTGCCACCGACTTTGGCCTCCACGTCATATGATAACAATGTACCGCCGTCTTCATCTGTCAAGACAACTTTGGCGCCACCTTTGGCAAAGCCTGCTGCACCACCCTTGCCTTCGCCAGATAAAGTTAGGCTTTCGCCCTCGACGATATCGGACAGGGTGACGGCACCTTTGAATGTGGCTTTTACCGGTCCAACCTTTTGTGTAACTGTTGCTTGGAACCCTTCTTCTGGGCTTCCGCTCATCTCTTTGCAGCCAGGCACGCATTTCTGCAGTACATCAGCAGATAACAATGCCTGCCACACTTCATCACGATCAGCTGCAATCAGTTTAGAATCAGAAAGATTCATTCTTAATCTCCAATTAATGACATGCTAAGCGACACGTCCGCATATGTAATATTGGTCTTAGGGCATAGTTAGCACGGTATTGACGACGATAGTTTGACGCCACAGTTATCAAAAGTTGCTTTTATCCAGCCCTCTTGTAAAGAAAAAAATATAGCGTCCGCGACATCATACAAAGGCAATTTGTATTCCAGCTGCATTGCCTGTGTTTTTCAAACACATGTTATAGTTGCAAATTGCTGACCATCGAGATGATCACGCGTTTACATTAATTCTGAAAAGCAGCACAAAGCTGAACCGCAAAATACATACGGATTATTTGCGTAAATAAACATAGTACGCGCCACTTCCACCATGCTTACCATGAGCTTCGGTAACCTGAAGAACCTTATCACGCAGCGGAGGCATACGCAGCCATTGGGGAACTTGATGGCGTAAAATGCCTACTTGTCTTGGAATCGGCCCTGTGTCCTTTTGAAATTTGCCTTTTCCAGTGATGACCAAAACCAACCGCATGTTTCGCGTATAAGATGTCATCAGAAAATGAATGAGTGCAGAATGTGCCTGCGCGACTGTCATACCATGTAAATCAAACGTCGCTTCAGGTGTACTTTTTCCCCGCTTCATTTTTTTAAATGATTTATAATCCATCTGGACCGGCGCACTGTCTAGGGCAGTTGATATGCTTGGCTTTAAATCATTTTGAACGCTTTTTTGCGTGGCTTTCTCACCAATTTCGAACCGATTAAGTTGAAATTGGTCATTCTTAACTTCAGCAACTTTTGACTGAGGCTTGGCCACGGTATTGACGTTCTTAGACAGCTTTAATGGCGTTGCAGATTTTGCAATCTGTTGCCACAGCTCTACTTCGTCTGATTTTAATTTCCTACGTGGCATGTTCATTCTATCCACGGCTTAACGCAAGTGCGCGTTTGATCGGCAACAAAACGTATAATGACCCCGAATTTTTGATGCGGCCAGCATCCTTACCAGCTTGTGAACCGCTGCCAACGAAAATATCAGCACGCTGCGCGCCTTTTATAACTGATCCTGTATCTTGCGCGATCATTAGACGGTCAGGGGGTTCTTTTGCATCCATCGTCATCCATACTGGCGCACCCAGTGGAATAAACGCTGGATCAACGGCAATGCTGCGCATTGAAAACAATGACCTATTCATGGCGCCTTTGGGGCCCTGATGGTTTGGTATATTCGAAATCTTGCGAAAAAACACATACGACTCATTGTGTTGCAGTAGCTTTCTGCCGTCCACTGGATTTCGCTTAACCCAATTTTTGATCACCGATGCTGATACTTGGTGTTCGTTGTAAATGCCTTGAGCAACCAGTTTTTTTCCAACCGAGCGGTATTTATGCCCATTTTTTGCAGCATATCCAACGCGAACAAGTGTTCCGTCCTGCATACGCAATCGACCAGATCCCTGAACTTGAAGGAAAAATAAATCCACCGGATCATCCAGCCAGGCGATTTCCAAGCCTCGGTTTTCCATCACATTTGAGTTTTCAATATCAGCGCGCGTAAGCCATTTGCCATCGTTGGGTAATTCAGGTGGTTTGCGATAAATAGGGTACAAAAACCGTTCTGTTTTGACACGCGATGCTGGAAGTTCGGGCTCAAAATAGCCTGTTATCAAACTTGGCTCGTGCGTCTCGATCTTGATTGGCTTAAAGAAAGCATTGAAAAAGACATCAGCGTCGGTTGTTTGTTGTCCAATAGCACATATCACCGCCCAATCATCTGATTTAAGATCCGGACATGTTTCCAAAAATGCGGTCAGCGCATCAGTTTTCGTGTCACTTTTCCAGCCTGGCAAATTTGAAAATTCTAAAACGCTTACTTTAACTTCGGCTTGAACAAAAGTGCCCCAAGCCGATAAAAATATCAGTAATTGTATGATGTTTCGTATCATTCACTTGTTGCGACCAGTTGCCAGTTTGGATCATTGGACGACATATCCCGCGCAAATGTCCAAACGTCCTTTTGACGTTTAATTTGTTTTGAGTCACCTTCAATAACATTCCCGTCACTATCCAACACAACTGATGTCATTTCCGCAGCATACGAAACAGAAATCTCTGCCCAACCAGTTGCACTGTCAAATGTAGCGTCCGTTAAACGGGTTTCACGTGTGCCCAGGTATTCGGCCTCTATGACCAACCCCTTGGATTTACGATCTTCGATAACTTGATCAAACACGTCCTCGATTTCTTCTGAAATGAAATCACGAACATCCTCAATGTTTCCATTTTCAAACGCCATCAAGATCATTTCATAGGCATATTTCGACCCAGCCAAGAAATCATTCACCGTAAAGCTATTGTCGCTTAACTTCATACGGGCTAACGCTTCTGCGGCCGCACTGCCTTTTTCTACATTGTCTAGGATGTCGGCATCCTCTCCGCCTTCAATCACCTTGAAGCTTGGACGCTCTACTTTTGGCGCCTCTTGTACGGCGGGTTTTTCAAAGCCCTCGCGCGTTCCAAGAACATTACGCAAGCGCATGATCAGGAAAATCGCGATTCCAGCTAATACCAATAGTTCAATAATTGCAGGGCTCATAAGTTGCCTCGTCAGCTTTCTAGAAATTCATAACGTTATCCCCTATGTAGGTAACAATGTTGGATGAGTCCACCAAAGCAACGTAATGGAGTTAAAAATATGTGGCTATTGATCGCGTTTATCGCGGTACCGATAATCGAAATCGCCCTTTTCATTCGGGTCGGCGGCTTTCTTGGGCTGTTTCCCACATTAGCCATCGTTGTTTTAACGGCAATCGCAGGTACATATTTGGTACGCGCACAGGGCCTATCGGTTCTGTCACAATTACAATCACGATTTCGTGAAATGAACGATCCCTCCGAACCGCTTGCACACGGAGCTATGATTTTATTTTCTGGGGCACTTTTATTGACCCCGGGGTTTTTTACAGATTTTGTTGGCTTTTTATTGCTGATCCCAAATGTGCGCACCGCTGTTTTTCAGAAGGTGAAAGAACGTGTAAATATTCATAAGGTAAATTTTGAGACTCAGTATTCATCCTCGCAAAACACTTATGAAGGTGAATATGAACCTGTGTCAAATCCCGAAAACTCTCCTTGGGCAAAAGAGTCCAAACCGAAGGATTGAGACCAGTAAAAGATGATGCTAGGTATCATAAAATTAAATATTTAGGAGGCCAATTATGGCAGACGAAGCACAACAGCCCGCGCAGCCGGGAATGAAAATTCTTGCGCAATATATTCGCGATATGTCGTTTGA
>CAXABH010000010.1:0-13500 GCA_963966925.1 uncultured Rhodobacterales bacterium | reverse complement strand
CGACGACAAACACGCCTAGATGGGATGGTCCTGCCTCAAAAAAGCCAACTAAATCACCACCCACATGACCCGAACTTTTGACAAATTGCGTAATGTGGAATGGTCCAATTTGTCGTTCATGTTCACGGATCAAGGATTGCTGAAGTTTTTGTGCTTCTAACAAATCGGAATTGATCGCCGCATAAAGCCCCTTTAATTCGTCTAGTGTATCTTGGATCAGCGCATTTTGATGCTGTAGTTCAGATTGCATCGATAAAATACGTTCGCCGGCTGTGATCCGCGCGCGCAATTCTGGTGCGTTTACAGGCTTCGTTAGGAAATCATCTGCACCGCTGTCTAAACCTTTGGCGATGTCATTTTTTTCTGATTTAGATGTGAGCAGAATGAAATAACTGTAATCGTTTGGGTACAATTTTCGGAACGCACGACAAAAATCCGGTCCATTTAATTCGGGCATCATCCAATCACTAAATATGAATTCTGGCCGGGATTTTCGACACATTTCCAGCGCCTCGGCCCCTGTCGAGGCTTCGATAACTTCAAATCCCCACCTGTTCAGCATCGAACTCAGAATTCTGCGTTGCAGACGGCTATCATCAACCACCAATACCGAACGCGGATTTTGCGTTTCATAGGATAGTTTTGATGATGAAACCGTCTGCTGCACACATACCTCGAGCACTCTTAAATCGTGTTCACCATGCCAATCTCGCATTTAATAATTGATGAATATATGCAATTTGAAATGTTCAAATTTGACCTTTTACCTTCTGTTTACTTCCTGGCTCAACAATGATCCTTGGGTAGATTAGGAGAGTGAGATGATTGATTGGGCACGTGTGTCCGAACTGCGCGACGAAGTGGGCGCAGAGGATTTTGATGAAGTTGTAGAGTTATTTTTGGAAGAGGTTGACGAGGCCATTATAGCTTTACGTGATCTTGTGGATTTGTCTGAATTAGAAACGCAATGCCATTTTCTAAAAGGCAGCGCACTGAACATTGGCTTCCGTGATTTTGCAAATCTGTGTCAGGCAGGAGAGGCCGCCGCCGCGGCAGGGCAAGGTGGCGATGTGGACATTGCAGCCATTGTACAAAGTTACACAGACGCGCGCGCGGTTTTCATCAATCAGTCGGCAGACCATCTGGTAGCCTAAACCAGTAGATGCATTGTTTTGGGATCAATTCCATCGGTTTGAGAGAGAATGCGCCGTTGCAATTTTTGCATGCCCTTGATCCATTTTTCAGGATCATTTGCGCGTAATTTGGCATATTCTCCGACAATCGGGTGGGGCAGTATCAGGAATTTCTGCTGTTTCATGGCGTCAATGACCGCGCACGCAACGTCAGCTGGTGTTAGAAGGCCAGGGTGATCTGGGATCGTGTCATCCACGTCATATCCCAACATAGATGATGCAACATATTGTGGGCAGATGACAGATGAATGAATGCCATCATCCCGATGCGAAATGGCAAGCGATTGTGCAAAACTAATCGCTGCGGCTTTGCTTGCGGAATAGGGCGCGTCGCCAATTTGTGACAACAAGCCCGCGGCAGAGGCTGTATTCACAAAATACCCTGAACCGCGCGAAATCATTCCGGGCAATAACGCGCGTGCTGCCCAAACATGGGACATTACATGAATATCCCAGGCACGTTGCCAAATATGGTCGGGTGCGGATGCAACATGATCTGGATCAGCCGAAATCACACCCGCATTAGAAATCCATATGTCGATGTTGCCATGACTTTTTGTGATACGTGCAATTGTTTCGTTGATTGCGTGATTTTGTGTCACATCGCAGGTAAATCCATGCGCCCCAATTTTAGTGGCTGTTTTCGAAACAGAATCTGGATCCAAGTCTAAAATTATGACATTGGCATTTTCTGCGATCAATGCTTCGGCAATCGCGCGCCCAATGCCTTGGGCACCTCCTGTGATCACAGCGATTTTTCCAGCAAAGTCCATGTTAAATCACGAATTGAGATAGCAGATCATCGTTGGTGATGTCGGTGTATGTAAATCCTGAGGCATCTAGACGTTGGAAAAAATCTTCGAATTGTTCTGGCGTTTTTGTTTCAATACCAATCAAGATCGAACCAAAATTACGTGCGGATTTTTTCAGATATTCAAACCGGCTAATATCATCCTCTGGGCCTAAATGGTTTAGGAATTCGCGCAACGCACCGGGGCGTTGTGGCATGCGAAGGATCAAGTATTTCTTGATCCCACCAAACCGCTGCGCACGTTCTTTCACCTCGGGAAGGCGTTCGAAATCAAAATTGCCACCGGATGAGATACATACAACTTTGCGTCCCCGAATGGCCTGTCCCATGTCCTTTAGGGCGTCCATTGCCAATGCGCCTGCGGGTTCCAACACCACACCTTCCACGTTTAGCATATCCAGCATAGTTAGGCATAAACGATCCTCTGGGATACGCAGTACATTGGCTAGCCCGACGCCTTTCAGCCGTTGAAACGTTTTTTCGCCAATGCGTCCAACCGCGGCACCATCTGCGAATGTATCAACGGTATCTAAATTTACTGGTTTCCCCGCGATCAATGCCGCCCACAAACATGCCCCGCCAAGGGGTTCCACCAGGCTGAATTGACAGCGTGTTTCGAAATAACTGATCACCCCTGACGATAACCCCCCTCCGCCCACGGGTAATACAATGTGATCTGGTGTGCAGCCCAGCTGGCGTTCGATTTCAACAGCAACCGAGGCCTGGCCTTCGATCACGTCCTCATCATCGAAGGGGGACAGAAAATGCGCATTGGCCTCGGTGCAATGGGATTGGGCCGCACGTAAACAATCATCGAAATAGTCACCAATCAGGCGGACTTCGATGTTGTTTCCACCAAACATTTTTGTTTTTTGAATTTTCTGTTGGGGGGTTGTGACGGGCATGAAAATCGTACCCTGTACGTTCATATGGCGACACATATACGCCACCCCTTGGGCGTGGTTCCCTGCGCTGGCACAAACAAAGTGCGTTTCGCCTGTCACCTTGCGCATCGCATTATATGCCCCGCGCAGTTTGTAGGATCGCACAGGGCTTAGATCCTCGCGCTTAAGCCAGATATCGGCGTCATACATCGCCGAAAGGTGTTCGTTTTTTTGCAACGGGGTTTCGGGGAAAACCCCCCGCATCGCTGCTTCGGCTGCTTGGGCCATCTCTTGAAAGTTCGTCATACCCATAGCTTTGGCGCAGGGGTGCTGTCCATGCAAGGATATACTTTGGCATACTTTGGAAACATCGTTGTGATTTTGCTTGGATTTTGGGGGCTATGACTTGCCCCCAGATTGAAAAACCGTTAGTGCCCTTGCCAATTGAATGAGGGGAATCTGAATGTCCGCGCCTAAGAAAGTAGTATTGGCCTATTCTGGCGGCCTTGATACATCTATCATCCTGAAATGGCTTCAAACTGAATATGGTTGCGAAGTCGTGACCTTTACCGCTGATTTGGGTCAGGGAGAAGAGCTTGAGCCCGCGCGCCAAAAGGCGGAATTGCTGGGGATCAAATCCGAGAATATTTACATTGAAGATGTGCGCGAAGAATTTGTGCGTGATTTTGTGTTTCCCATGTTTCGCGCGAACGCTCTTTATGAAGGGCTGTACCTGCTTGGCACCTCCATTGCGCGGCCTTTGATTTCAAAACGTTTGGTTGAAATCGCTGCCGAAACGGGTGCGGATGCGGTTGCCCACGGCGCGACGGGCAAAGGCAACGATCAGGTGCGTTTTGAATTAGCAGCCTATGCACTGAACCCCGACATCAATGTAATCGCACCCTGGCGCGAATGGGATCTGTCCAGCCGCACAAAATTGATCGGTTTCGCCGAAGAGCATCAAATTCCGATTGCCAAGGATAAACGCGGTGAAGCACCGTTCAGTGTTGATGCGAACCTACTTCATACCTCATCAGAGGGTAAAGTTTTAGAAGACCCTGCAGTAGATGCGCCGGATTATGTTTATCAGCGCACGGTTCATCCTGAGGATGCGCCGGATACTGCCGAAGTTATTGAAGTTACATTCAAATCAGGCGATGCCGTTGCGATCAACGGAGAAGCGATGTCCCCGGCAACCATCTTAACAAAGCTAAACGAATACGGTGGTCAGCACGGTATTGGACGTTTGGATCTGGTTGAGGGTCGTTTCGTTGGGATGAAATCGCGCGGTATTTATGAAACACCGGGCGGAACTATCCTGTTGGAAGCGCACCGAGGTATTGAACAGATCACATTGGATCGCGGTGCTGCGCATTTAAAAGATGAGTTGATGCCCAAATATGCTGAATTGATCTATAATGGTTTCTGGTATTCTCCTGAACGTGAAATGCTGCAGGCATTGATCGATAAATCACAAGAGCATGTGACCGGTACCGTACGATTGAAGCTGTACAAAGGATCAGTTCGCACGATTGGTCGTTGGTCGGATTACAGTTTGTATTCAGAAGCACATGTCACCTTTGAAGAGGATGCAGGGGCTTATGATCAAAAGGATGCGGCAGGGTTTATTCACCTGAATGCGCTGCGCCTAAAACTCTTGGCGGCGCGCAAGCGTCGGATGGGATAACCCGTTGTAAATATGATAAATATGGCCGTCCTGATTGGGGCGGCCTTTTTGTTGGAGCTAGGTATGAACCCGATTTATGCTATTGGTGATATTCACGGACATCTAGATAAGCTGGATGAGGCGTTAGAGCGTATTCAAAATGACGGCGGTGCTGATGCAACGGTTGTGTTTGTTGGGGATTATGTTGATCGTGGCGCGCAGAGCAAGGATGTCATACAGAGGATTATAGATGGTCAAGCATCAGGGAAGAATTGGATTGCGCTAAAAGGCAATCATGACCGCATGTTTGAACTATTTATGCAGTCTCCTCCGCAGCATGATCCGCAGTTGTTGTTGGGGATGGATTGGTTCAATGATCGCATTGGCGGGATTACAACGTTGGAATCTTATGGTGTTGAAATTGAAAGGGAAATTTCACGAACGTTTCAGGTTCATGCACAAGCTATAGATTGTGTGCCCGCGGCGCATATCGCATTTTTAAAGAGTTTAAACACTTACTATTTGGTTGGTGAAACACTGTTTGTGCATGCAGGCATTCGGCCGGAAATTCCGTTGAGCGCGCAAGCAGAAACCGATTTATTGTGGATCAGGAAAGAATTTCATGACTATCAAGATGATCATGAATATTTGATTGTTCATGGTCATACGCCAGTGAAAAATATTACACATTATGGCAATCGCGTAAACATTGATGGAGGGGCGGCCTATGGGCGTGAATTGACCCCTGTCGTGATTGAGGATGCAGAAATTTGCGCGTTAGGCAGAGAAGGCCGCGTGCGATTATACCCCATAAAATGATGTCTGTTTCACGTCGGTATAACGTCGGTATTGCATAGGTGTTTTCGCGCGATGGTGGTGCGACGCTCGTGCATGGGCACATCGCCCCGCCCACCATCCCGTGGCGTTAAAGGCCTGCTTCGGCTTCGATTGCTTTTTTGGATTTACGTGCCCGTTCGGTTGCGGATTTTAATTGACCGCAGGCGGCCATGATATCTTCGCCACGGGGTGTACGAATGGGGCTTGCATATCCTGCTTTGTAAATAATATCTGCGAAGGCTTCGATCCGCGACCAGTCTGATCGCACATAGGGCGAGCCTGGCCATTCATTAAAGGGGATCAAGTTAATCTTGGCCGGAATGCCCTTGATCAATTTCACCAATCGGCGCGCATCTTCGTCGGTGTCGTTTACATCTTTTAGCATGACATATTCAAATGTAATGCGCTCGGAGTTTGACACCTTGGGATAGGTGCGCAGCGCGTCCAGCAGTTCTGTTAGGTTCCACTTCTTATTGATGGGAACGAGTTTGTCGCGCACTTCATCCGTTGTCGCGTGAAAGGAGATGGCAAGCTGGCATCCAATTTCCTGAGCGGTTTTCGCAATTTCGGGCACGACGCCAGAGGTGGAAAGAGTGATGCGGCGGCGGGAAAGTGAAATCCCCTCAGGGTCCATTGCGATTTTCATCGCATCGCGCACATTGTCGAAGTTATATAGGGGTTCGCCCATACCCATCAAAACAATATTCGACAGAAGACGCGTTTCATTTTTTGGCGCACCTTGTTCGGGCCATTCCCCCAAATCGTCGCGCGCGACCAAGACTTGACCGATGATTTCAGCAGCTGTCAGGTTGCGCACCAATTTCTGTGTGCCTGTATGACAGAAAGAACACGTCAATGTGCAACCCACCTGCGAGCTAATGCAGAGTGTGCCACGGTCCGCTTCTGGAATGTAGACGGTTTCAACTTCATGCCCACCTGCAATCCGCATCAAGTATTTTCGCGTACCATCCAACGAGACCTGTTTTGAAACAACCTCTGGCACTTCAATCACGAAGTGTTCTGCCAATTCGGCCCGGTAGGTTTTCGCAAGATTGCTCATTACGGCGAAATCACGGACACCTTTTTCATATATCCACTGCCAGATTTGGCCAACGCGCATTTTGGCCTGTTTTTCGGGTGTGCCATGCGTGATCAGAACATCGCGCATCTGATCACGGGTAAGCCCCACTAAATTCATGGGACCCTCTGGCAGTTTGCGTGGGATCGTCAAAACGTCCTGTGTGATCGGCGTGGACACAGTCATGCTATACCTATTCATTAAAGAAGTTGGGCGAACCCATACAGGATTCGCCCAGAATTAGCAAAAAGATTAGTATGCACGTTATTTACAACGTTTATCGGCATCCTCGACTGCGGCCGTGAACCCAAGAAGAGAAAAGGTATCTTCGGTACGTGTCCCGCGTGATGAACGTGCGGTTAGCTTGGCTTTGGCGCCCTTTTTCATAGCGGCGATGATTTTCGCATCATCCCCCTGGTTCGCCCAGGCCCATTCATCTTTTGTGTAAAGAGCGAACTTGTTGCCATCAATTGTCATGTCGACTGTTGACCCTGGTGCAAAGGGGTAGCCCCCTGTAAACACAATTTGACCGCTTACCTTGGCTTTGGGATCATAAACAACCATCAGCGCGATATCGCCACGGCGCACTGCAACAACACGACCATTACGGGTGTTTACAGTTTCTTTGGGAATGGATACGGCCCAGCACTGTTTTGGATTTTTTTCGGCAAATACATCCCAATCCACGCTTTCATCGACTTTTGCAGTGCTATTTTCTTGTGCGCTCAGCGGACCTGCAAACATCATCGATATTGGTAAAACGAGGCTAAGGATCAATTTAGTTTTCATTTTTTCCCTCCGCCCGTTGTGGGCCTGCTTTCTTTTCTTATTTGACGCCTTAACATGCATGAAATAATGCGCAAGGACAGCTTGAACTCGACAACGGCAACTTAGCGCGAGTTTTAACTTTTATGGAAGCCCTTTTGGCATAAAATTGCCAATGGTACAGGAGAAACGTCATGAGTATGCCCCATCCTATGTCTGAGGCCTGGCGCGGGCCCGTATTGGAAAACCTGCATTTGGGTCACGCTGTTATTTGTGATGCTGGCGGTGATATTGTGCATGCATGGGGTGATCCTGCTGCCGTTATTTTGCCGCGCTCTTCTAGTAAGATGATCCAAGCTCTTCCTCTGTTGACGTCAGGTGCGGCTGCGGCGTTTGGGCTGCGGCAGGATCAGGTGGCCTTGGCCTGTGCATCCCATAATGGGGCTGCGATCCATACGCATCGCGTGCAGGCATGGTTGAAGGATTTGGATTTAACGGATCATGATTTGCGATGCGGTCCACAAATGCCACGGGATTCTGAGGAACGCGCAAGTTTGCGTGAACAGGACAGCGCGCCGTGTCAGTGGCATAACAATTGTTCTGGCAAACATTCGGGATTTTTAACGTTGAACAAACATTTGGGCGGTGACGCAGATTATCATTTGCCCGACCACGTGGTGCAAAAAGCATGTATGACGGCATTCGAAGAAACAACGGGGATGGATGCCATGGGCTATGGCATTGATGGGTGTTCTGCGCCAAATTTTGCGACAACGGTTCATGGATTAGCGCGTTCGATGGCGTGGTTTGCGTCCAGTTCGGATCGGAACGATATTGCATCAAATGCTGCTAATGAACTGGTTCAGGCGATGTGCGCCTATCCCGAATTGGTTGCAGGCGAAGGACGCGCATGCACAGAATTAATGCGTGCCATGGACGGCCGTGTTGCCATAAAAACGGGTGCAGATGCAGTGTTTGTTGCCATTATCCCAGAGCGTAAACTGGGTGTGGCAGTGAAAATCACCGATGGAACAACACGTGCTGCGGAATGCGCGATTGCCCATATCTTGGTTGGGTTGGGTGTCTTGGATGCGGATCACCCTGCGACGCAGAAATATCGCACGCCTGCGATCACGAATTGGAACGGTATGATTTGTGGGGGTGTCAAACCTGCGGCTGGGTTTGTCGTATGATCGTGTTGTTTAATAAACCGTTTAATGTTCTGTCGCAGTTCACGGACAATAGCGCAGATGCATCCAAGCGTCAGACGTTGTCAGAATTTATTGATGTTCCCAATGTGTATCCAGCGGGCCGTTTGGATCGCGATAGTGAGGGTTTGTTGATCCTAACTGACAATGGGCGTTTGCAGGCGCGGATTTCAAATCCCAAGCACAAGACGCCCAAAACCTATTGGGCACAGGTTGAGGGTGCGCCCAGTGATCGTGACCTTGATCCGCTTCGGCGTGGGATCACACTTAAGGATGGAACATGCTTGCCTGCGCAGGTTGATCTGATGGATCCACCCGATTTGTGG
The DNA here is from genome assembly GCA_963966925.1 of uncultured Rhodobacterales bacterium. Lineage (GTDB taxonomy): Bacteria > Pseudomonadota > Alphaproteobacteria > Rhodobacterales > Rhodobacteraceae > HIMB11. The sequence continues at coordinate 4,732 of CAXABH010000010.1, read as the reverse complement.
GAACGCGATCCGCCTGTGCGCTATCGAAAATCTGTGCCAGATACTTGGATTTCGCTAACGATCACCGAAGGGCGCAACCGTCAAGTGCGCCGAATGACGGCCGCTATTGGGTTTCCCACACTGCGGTTGGTGCGTGCCGCGATCGGGGATTGGTCAATCCATGGCGTTGATCACGGCACCTATAAGGTGATTGGTTAAATTGTATGGGGTTTCAGGGATTGGAACGCCTCATATTGTGACAGAAACACTTGGCCAGTAAGGTCAGACAAAAAATGACTGCATTTTAAACGATCCATCACGGGGCCTTTTACTTCGGACAGGTGCAGTTTGATGCCCAGATCGTTTAAGCGGTGGTTGATCGCTTCAAGACTTTCAAGTGCGGACATGTCGATTTCGTTTACCGCAGAACACATAAGTACGACATGCCGAATGGGCTGGTCACATGCGATACGGTCATAGACCATATCTTGTAAAAATGCGGCATTTGCAAAATACAGGCTTTCGTCAACACGTAGGGTGACCAAGTTGGGATAGGTTTTCACCTGATGGCGGTTGATGTTGCGAAAGTGTTCGGTGCCCGCAACCAATCCAACCTCTGCTACATGTGGTTTTGAGGTTTTGTAGAGGAACAGCCCGATTGAGAGCAGTACGCCTGCTGAAACGCCCGCTTCGACACCCAAACCTAACGTTAATGCTATGGTTACAAAGACGGCGGCAAAATCCACTTTGGAATAGGGCCATGCGCTTTTCAAAACTGAAAAATCAACCAAGGATAATACGGCAACAATGATTGTGGCGGCCAGCGTTGCTTTGGGTAAAAAGAATAACAGCGGTGTCAGCAACAGGGCTGCCAGGCCAATACCAATCGCCGTAAACGCACCAGCAGCAGGAGTTTCCGCACCCGCATCAAAATTAACGACAGAGCGTGCAAAACCACCCGTGACAGGATAACCGCCAGAGAGGGCCGATGCGATGTTCGAGGCCCCCAAACCGATCAATTCCTGATCAGGTACAATGCGTTGGCGTTTTTTTGCGGCAAGTGTGGATGCGACCGAAACAGATTCAACAAATCCAATGACCGAAATCAGTAATCCCGACATTAACAACTGACCCCACAGTGTTGGGCTAAGGCTGGGGGTTGTCAGTGGGGGTAGCCCCATTGGAACGGTCCCTACAATTTTGACTCCATGTGACGATAAATCGAGTAGAAATGTGATCAGTGTGGTTGCAACCACCGCACCTACTGGACCCGCCTTGGCCAGAATTTCTGCCGTGCGCAATTCAAATCCCACGTTCACTAGCGCTGGTTTTAGCCCTTTTTTTACCCAGAACAAAAAAGCCAACGTGCTAATCCCTAATCCCAAAGTGATTGGATTGACCATGTCCCGGTGATCGATCAGCGATAATATCAACTCAATCAACGTGTGGCCATGTGCATCAACACCTAAAATATGTTTCAGTTGACTGGTTGCGATGAGCAGACCAGAGGCCGTTATAAACCCGGCAATCACGGGATGGGACAAGAAGTTCGCCAGAAACCCTAACCGTAAAACGCCCATAACAATCAGGATGACTCCCGAAATAAAGGCCAGCGTGATTGCGGCCAATATAATGTCACCAGGTGATGTCAGGCCAAGGTTCCCAATTGCGGCCGCAGTCATCAGCGACACAACTGCAACTGGTCCAACGGCCAACACCCGTGAAGTTCCAAAAATCGCATATGCAACAAGCGGCAAGATCGAGGCATATAGACCCATTTCAGCAGGTAAACCTGCTAATAACGCATAGGCCAGCGATTGCGGGATTAGCATGACTGTCACAATGATTGCTGCAATGGAATCTGATGTGAATGACTTTGAATTGTAGACAGAGACCCATTCAAGCATTGGAACATATTGCTTGATCCGGCCATACATACGTGATGGCGTTTTCATTGTTTTCCTATGCGTTAGCGAGTTGCAGCGTGAAACAAAATGGACGAACGGTTACCACTTCGACAATAGGCCAAAATGGGTTTTGGCAATTCAGAGATGGCATGGGCCATTTCAGTGACCTGTGCTGGCATTGGCATCGCAGTGATGGGCACATGCGCAGTTTTCAAACCAGCGTCATGGGCTGCATTTGCGATATCATTGAATACGGGCTGTGTGGGCTCTTCGAAATCTGGTCGGTTGCAAATGATCGATTTAAAGCCAGCATCGGCAATCTTGGTCACGTCTGCAGTGATGATCTGCGCAGAAATTGAAAAATCCTGTGAAATTTGGGTGATGTGCATGATCTGAATCCTAAATCGAGTCGTTGCACGAATAATATATTCAAGAATTTGAATAAATAAAGGCCCAAATTTACAGATAAAAAATAATAGGGTTTCAGCGCTAAACTGCGCTGAAACCTTCGTCTAATGCCCGAAGAATTTGGTTCACTTCATCCTCTGTAATCGTCAGTGGTGGTGACATCAGGATATTTGGATAGCCCGGGCGCACCATTGCACCCGCTTCGTACACGCGTTGGTGGATATGTTTCAGCGTCGTCATATCAATAGGTGTTTTTGTTGCGCGATCTGAAACCAATTCAAGACCGTTCATCAATCCATGTCCACCGCGCACATCGCCGATAATATCATGTTTTTCGGCCAATTTTAGCAAACCTTGATACAGTTGATCTCCACGGGCTGCTGCGTTGGTTCTTGTGTCTAAACGCCGCGTTTCGTTTAGGCATGCCACAACTGCAGCTGCCCCAACTGGGTGTGCCGAATAGGTGTAGCCATGGAAAATGCCACCATCACCACTGGTGTCGTTTTCAAAAACTTCGGCAACCTTGTCCGACATCAATGCCGCGCCAACGGGATAGTAGCCAGAGGTGATCCCTTTTGCCATCGACATCATATCAGGTTTTACACCCCAATGACGGGCACCTGACCAGTCGCCTGTGCGACCAAACCCAGTGATAACCTCATCTGAGATCATTAGAATACCGTGACGATCACAAATATCGCGCATCAGGCCCATAAAGCTGGGATCAGGTACGATTACACCACCTGCGCCTTGGATTGGTTCCATAATGAAGGCGGCAATTGTATTGGCACCTTGGAATGCGATTTCGTCCTCGAATGCGTTTGCAATATTTTGGGCCAGTGTCACAGGATCGGTTTCATTAAACGGATTGCGATATGTATAGGGGCTGGGCAGGTGGAAACATCCGGGCATCAATGGTTCATAATTGATGCGGAAACGGTTGTTTCCATTGACAGAGGCCCCACCAAAGTGGGTCCCGTGATACCCTTTTTTCAAAGAGATGAATTTGGTACGTGTCGGCTCTCCGCGTAGGCGGTGATATTGTCGTGAGAGCCGCAGACATGTTTCAACCGAGTCTGATCCCCCAGACGTAAAAAATACACGGGCCATGCCGTCGGCCTCGAACATTTCACGCACAAGATAGGATGCCTCGATCGCGGGTGGATTTGATGTGCCTGAAAATGCTGAATAATAGGGCAGGTCATAGAGTTGTTTTGAAATCGCTTCTTTCACTACATCGTTTGAATAGCCCAGGTTCACACACCACAAACCACCAACCGCGTCGACAACCGTATGGCCATCGATATCAGTGATGGAACTGTTCTGCGCACTTACAATCACCTTCGGCGGATTGGCAAGGGAATCGGCGGGATGCCCCATGGGATGCCACATGTGTTTGGCATTGTTTTCCTTGGTAAAATTATCGTCACGCATGGGCCAGATGCTCCTATCCTAAATTTGATCAAATTTTACGCGTGTTTTTGAAACTGTCCAGTGGAATGTTGCATCGACCAACAGAAGATTTTTGGTCGCCCCTAGACTTGGCCAACAAGGGTCTATACATCCCAATTATTATGGCAAAGCAAAAGACAAATACGAATTACAAAGTGATTGCAGAAAATCGTCGCGCGCGATTTGATTATGCAATTGAAAGTGATTTGGAATGCGGCATCGTTTTGATGGGATCCGAGGTGAAATCCCTCCGCAAAGGATCATCCAATATCGCAGAAAGCTATGCCGAGGTGGAGAATGGTGAGCTATGGCTTATTAATTCCTACATTGCCCCCTATGAACAGGCAAAAACATGGGGACATGAAGAACGCCGCCGTCGCAAATTGATGGTCAATAAACGCGAACTTGCCAACCTATGGTCCGAAACCCAACGCAAAGGCATGACGATTGTGCCGCTTGTTATGTATTTCAACGACAAAGGTTTTGTTAAACTGAAAATTGGCATCGCCAAGGGTAAAAAGAACCATGACAAACGCGCCGATAGCGCAAAGCGGGATTGGAACGTTCAGAAACAGCGATTGTTGAAAAACGGATAGGGGAAACCAGCAGGACTTTCCCCTGACGAACGCCTCTCTGTACCTTTACCGATGATCTGTTCTATTCAACAGGAGGGTGTCATGGAAGGACTTATTCTTAATTTGGTGTCAGGTGCAATCGGTGGTAATGCCGTTGGCCGTTTAATTGGAAGCTTGAACCAAGGTACAGTAATTAACTCGATTGCTGGTGTTTTAGGGGGCGGCCTTGGGGGGTCAATTTTGGGCATGCTTGGCGCACCCGATATGGCGGGAATGGCAGGCGATGCTGCAGGAATGGATATCGGCGCATTATTGGGTCAAGTCGCCAGTGGTGGTGTTGGCGGTGGCGTTGTTCTGGCTATTGTGGGCTTTGTGCGCTCAAAAATGGGTTGAACTGCGTAAAACCGTCTA